>NZ_JAKSYA010000091.1:0-22296 GCF_022829485.1 Methylobacterium sp. J-059 | reverse complement strand
GTCGAGACGGTCGAACAGCATCTCCCAGGCGGTCAGCGCTGTGAGCGGCAATGCGGCGGCGGCCGAGAAGCCCAGGGTGTCGGGCTTCCGCCCGACCAGGCGCTCGTCCACGCATTGCAGGGTAGCGTTGCTGCCAGGTCTGTCGAGGGCACCGGCATAGAACACCGCGTCGCCGGGCTTGAACAGGCGCGCCTCGGGACCGACGGCCGTGACGATCCCGGCCGCATCCCAGCCGAGAATCTTCGGCGTGCAGGCTTGCTGATAGGCCCCCTGCCGCACCTTGGTGTCGATCGGGTTCACGGAGACGGCGTGGACGCGCACGAGCAGGTCGCGACCGGTGGGGACGGGATCGGCGAAGGTCGTGTCCACGAGTGCGCCCGGCGCATCGATCGATGAACCTTCAGTATAGGTGACGGCACGCATGGCTCTCTCGCATCGCTTGGTTCGAGTCGCCCGGGGATGAAGGGCCTTTGAGCCAGCTCATATACGCCGGGAGACGGATCGGATGAGTGCCGGGTGTGGGCCGCCGCCATTGACTGCGTCGTGGGACGGACGCGGCTCAATCGTCGTTCACACCGGCATCGGACGGCTCGGCACATCGACATTGATCGGCACCCTGACAAAGGTTGCTCATGGATTGCGTAGCGATGGCACCTGATTTGGCCCAGCCAGCCATTCGCGCAGCTTCGGCCAGCGTCGTTTCGCGCTCCCACCCCGCACCGCCATACCGATCGCCTTGCGCTGGCCGATCAGCACGACGAGTTGCTTGCCGCGGGTCACGCCGGTGTAGAGCAGGTTTCTGGCCAACATGTTGAAGTGCTATGTCACGATCGGGATCACCACGGCGGGATACTCCGAGCCCTGGCTCTTATGGATCGTCGTAGCGAAGGCCGGCACCAGCGTGTCGAGCTCGCCGTAGGGGTAGATCACCTCACGCCCATCGAAGGTGACCACGACCGCGCCTTCCTCCTCGTCGATGCGCGCCACCATGCCGAGATCGCCGTTGAAGACGTCGCGGTCGTAGTCGTTCTGGGTCTCCATGACCCGGTCGCCGGGGGCGAAGCGCCAGCCAAAGCGCTCGATCTGCTGAGCCGGGTTCGGATTGAGCACGCGCTGGAGCTCGTGGTTGAGGTTGCGCGATCCAAGCGAGCCACGCAGCATCGGCGTCAGGACCTGTACGTCGCGGATCGGATCAAGACCGAACGAGCGCGGGATGCGCTTGGTCACGACCTCGATCAGCTTGGCGACACCGACGTCAGGATCGTCGATCTCGATCAGGTAGAAGTCGGCCTTCTCGCCCGGCTGTGGCCGCTCCGGCATCTGGCCCTGGTTGATGCGGTGCGCGTTGACGATGATCCGGCTCTCGGCTGCCTGGCGGAACACCTCAGTCAGTCGCGCCACCGGCACACGGCCCGAGGCGATGACGTCGGCCAGCATTTGGCCTGGGCCGACCGAGGGGAGCTGATCGACGTCGCCGACGAGCAGAAGCCCGGCGCGCTCAGGCACCGCCTTCAGCAAGGCGTTCATCAACGGCACGTCGATCATCGAGC
Organism: Methylobacterium sp. J-059; assembly: GCF_022829485.1. Taxonomy (NCBI): domain Bacteria; kingdom Pseudomonadati; phylum Pseudomonadota; class Alphaproteobacteria; order Hyphomicrobiales; family Methylobacteriaceae; genus Methylobacterium; species Methylobacterium sp. J-059. The sequence goes on along the minus strand of NZ_JAKSYA010000091.1, from coordinate 20,746 downwards.
ACTCGTCGAGCACGAGCAGGTCGCAGTCGAGCGGGTTCTCCTCGTTGCGCGAGAAGCCGCCCCGCTTTGGGTCAATCTCCAGCAGGCGGTGAATGGTCTTGGCCTCGAGCCGGGTCTGCTCGGTCATCCGCTTGGCGGCACGCCCTGTGGGTGCGGCGAGTAGCACCTTCACGCCCTTGGCCGTGAGGATGCGCAGCAGCGAGTCGAGGGTGCTGGTCTTGCCGACGCCGGGACCGCCGGTGATGACGCAGAGCTTCGAAGCCAGCGTCAGGCGGATGGCTTCGGCCTGGGAGGGCGACAGCATCTTGCCGGTCTTCGCCTCGACCCAGGGCCGAGCCTTGTCGAGGTCGATGCTGGGCCAGGGTGGTGAACCACGAGCCCGGGTGACGAGCCGCTCTGCGATCGCTCGTTCAGCCGCATGTAGGCCTTTCAAAAAGATGCAGGGCTCATTGTCGACCGTGTCGGCGATGACCTCCTCGCCACGCGCGAGCTCGTCGGCAACCGCGGTGCGGACGAGGACGACGTCGACCTCGAGGAGCTTCTGAGCCAGCACGATCAGCCGCTCGATCGGCAGACCGCAATGCCCCTCGTCCATGGCCGTCTGCAAAGCGAACGACACGCCGGCCCGCAGCCGCTGCGGCGCCTCCTTGGTCAGCCCGAGACGCATCGCGATCGCGTCCGCTGTCCGGAAGCCGATGCCGCGGATGTCGCGCGCGAGCCGATAGGGATCCTCGGTCATCACGGCGATCGACTCGTAGCCGTAGGTCTTGAAGATTCGCACCGCGCGCGCCGTGCCGACCCCGTGCGCGTGTAGGAAGATCATGATCTCGCGAACGGCCTTCTGCTCGGCCCAGCCGGAGACGATGCGAGCCGCCCGCGTTGGCCCGATGCCGGAGACCTCTTTCAGGCGCTCGGGATCGGCTTCGATGACCTCGAAGGTGGCTTCTCCGAACAGCGCCACTATGCGCTTGGCCATGGCCGGCCCGATGCCGCGCATGTAGCCCGAGGCGAGATAACGCTCGATGCCCTCCACCCCGGTCGGTGGCGTAGCCTTGAGCGTGTCGGCTTTGAACTGGAGCCCGTGCTGCCGGTCGGTGAACCAGATCCCGGTCGCGGTGATCCATTCACCGGCGGCAATGGCAGGCGCATGGCCGATCACCGGCACAAGGTCGCGCTTTCCCCGCGCCTGGACCTTGAGCACGCAGAAGCCAGTCTCGGCGTTGTGGAAGGTGACGCGCTCGATCGTGCCGGCGAGCGTCTCGATAGGCGCACCCCGATCAAATTGGGGGGGCGTCGGACTCTGGTTCATGGTTGGCGTCTGAACGCCGCCTCCTCTGGATCCATCTCATCCGCGCGGTGCCCGCCACCCGGCTGCTTTCGCCTCGTCCTCGGTGCAGAACATGCGCTCGCCGGCCTTCTCGTCGATCACGGTGCGCGTGTAGGCGCTCGTCCCTGGCAGGTGGTAGATCCGATCACCCTTGGCCGAGATGTTGCCCTTGATCGTGCAGGTCATCGAAGCGTTCGATCCGGCCGGTGTCGGCTCATCGGCCGCTCGCGCCGCTGCTCCACCTCGACGGGTCCGGCGCCAGCCCGCCGGGTCTTCGAACGTGCCAGCCCAGATCCCGCGCTTGGCCGCACGTGCCTGCGCTTCCTGTCCCGCATAGTCGCTTGAGTAGCGCCGGAACGCGACGGCGTGGCCCTGCGCCACCATCCAAGCGTTCAGGTCCTCAGGGCCCTTCCTACAGATGGCGACAGTGCGACCGTAGCGGTCGGTGTCCCGGGGCTCACATGAGATTGGCGCCTCGCCAATCCAATCAGACAGCGCGAGGGCAGCGACCTGGCCGCAGCGGTACTCCTTGCCGGCGGCGTCCTCGCACACCTGGGCGCTCTCTGGCGCGTCGATCCCGAAGAGACGGATACGGGTGCCGTGGATCACCACCGTGTCGCCATCGGTGACGCTCGCGCGGCCGATGATCGGCTCGGCAGCGAATGCGCCCCCGCCCTGCAACATGACGATGGCGGTGAGCAGGGCGTGACGCATGCGAATGACCCTACCCGTTGCGGTCGCCCTGTCGAGGAAGGTCTCATCCGGAGGATGGCGCCACGGGGAGTATGTGTTGGATCAGGGCACGGTGAGCCGCATCACGTCGAGCCTGTTCGGATCGGTGGCCAAGGGCGGCGGCGGGTTCCTGTTAGGCCTGTTCGGCTGCGGCAATGACTCCGGCCTGTCGAACTTCAGCTTCTCGCCCTTCGCCACCGGCGGCATCATGCCAAGCCGCAGGCCCGTCTCCCTGAACGCCTATGCCAACGACGGTATTGCGGACACGCCACAAATGGCCCTGTTCGGCGAAGGCCGTATGCCTGATGCCTACGTCCCCCTGCCAGACGGCAAGCGCATCCCGGTCGCGACGGCAGCGCCAGCGAATGGGAACGGTACCCCTTATGGGGTCAATAACTGCTGGAGCTACGGCATCGACGCCAGCGGAGCTCAGATCGGCGTGGTGGACCAGATCGTGAAGGCGATCCGGACCTATGACGCAGAAAAAAGCCGGACCCAGGCTGAGGATCGAGAATTCGCCCGCCGGGCGGCGTTCTGATGGCATCCGATCGCATCCCCAGCGCCGCCGAGCTGATGCGGATGCCGGACGGCAACCGGGCGAACCGCCTACGATACCTCGCGCGTCGGCACCGCGATCGTGCACTGGTAGCCGGACGCGATCGGCGAAAGGTTGGGCCCAGCGAGCGGGGATCTGTTGCCTCTGCTGAGCGGTGACAGAGATCACCCGCTAGCCCGATGACCGCGGGTGAAGCTCGGACTGCTACCAAGCCCGCAGAGAGCGTCTACGGCCTCCGATTAACGATATCCGTCAGAAAAAAAAGGGCCCAGAAAACGGTGACGGTCAAAGCAGACAGCAGGACAGACAAGATACCGGCACCAGCGTAGTGGACCACCAATTTAAGTGTTGGGTATCCCTTGGTCCAAGCAACAACCGGGTCATGCATAAGGCTTGCAAAAACTACCAGCCCCAAAGTTATTGAACCAACCAGTGATAGATATCCGAGCAGGTAGCAGACGAATTGCCTTAGGCTGAGCACCTCGCCATCAAGAACAAGTTCTGCGCCGAGAGGTCGCCGGTCAAAAGCCGGTCCGGGCGTTCCCATCGAAACAGATGCTAGCGCACCAACTAAAAACGGCACCGCCATTACCAGGAGATCGCGCGCGAAACGAAGCAGGCCTGTTTCCCCGAACAGGGGGAACTTGGGAGACAAGCAGACGTAAAAGGTCCATCCCAGTGCCGCGAAAATCAAAGGGAGTTGGGTGTCGTACCAGCCTTTGTCTGCGCCCTGAATGGCCCTATACCGGAGGGGAGCAAGCAGGCGGAGGCGGGACGGTGGACCGCCCTGCCTGACATCCTGCAATCCTACCCGGCGCGTTGCCATAAGCTGTCCCTGTCGACCAACTCGCGCAGCTTCCCGATCACATCGTCGCTGACGTCCTCTCGCCAACGATCAGGAGGCGCATCAAGCGATATAACCTCTTTCGGACACAAAAGCAGGTCGGCCGCCCCTTCGACGTCCTGATGCACCTTGCCGCTCACGCCCGAGCCCCCGGCGCTGCGGAAGAGAAGGTGGGAGGTGTACCCTTGATCGTTATACTGGTCACGAATTCGCTGGACCCACGTGCGGCGCTCGGCGGGATCCTTCGGCCCTTGCGACATGGCGACTTTGATGGCGACGTCGGCCTCGTACTCAGCGTGCTTGATGGACGTTTCATTCGCAGTCGATCGCCTCTCCGATCTCTTGGTGAAAGTGATCGAGGTAAGTACTCGACTAGATGCCGTACCGTCAGCAAGAGCTCGACCAACATCAGCTAAGAGGTCTATCTTCGGAGAATATCTAAAACTCTTGGCTTCATGTTTCCCTTTCTTAATTTTTTCTATATATCTCAAAAGTCCAATCTTCAGCGCGAGCGTGACGTCGAAGCTGCCGTCTTAGCAGGGCGCTAATGTTCTTCCTGGTCACCCCGCCACTAACATGCTCAATCGCACATCGGTATGATCCATCGTCATATTCGCCATTTGCGGGCAAGCGCACGACGACGTGAGCAGTCGATGCGCCAACCTCGTCTTCATCACCTGAGATTTGACGGCCGCGAAAATTTCTTTGGTGTATCACCGATAGACTTTTCTCCATCTGGTTAGCGCTCTCAAAAAATAATACAATGTATTTACGGCCATCTTCTTCAATCGAATAGCTGTTCTTCAGGCGTATAAAATCGTGATTTAATCCATTAGCTGCTCGGATGGCTTCGTCCGTATCGTCAGTCGCGCCCAGATATTCAACAGCAAAGCCCAATAAGCGCCGCATCTCGACTATGCCAAGAAGCTCTTCGGCCGAATGCGTTGGTGGTGTGAATTCTTGTCCAGCTTTTGACGAAGAGCGACTGACCATGTGATTAAGGATCACGAGGCGTTCGTAGACTTTCACTGGCATTTCTGTCTCAATGTGATTGCCCGACAGCGGACCTCCCGCAAGGCATGACTGTTGTGCAATCTTAGATTTATGAGGGTGAACAACTCAACAGCGATGTGCAGGCCTGCGCACCTTCCGGCACTTGATCCACCGCTTTTGGCAGCGGTACTGAGTTCAGTTCTGCCGTGCGGCCCTGCTCATCAGCACGTCCGCTAAGCTCGTAGACCTCCGACTCACTCGGCAGCAGGTTCACGAGACTCGTCAGATCCGCGACGCCGAGGCGGCGCCATCACCGACCCTCCGCCTTCGCCACCAGCATCGCCTGGAGGATCGCCAGCGCAGCCCCTCCGGCATGCCGCACGGTATCGCTGAAGCACTCTGGCACACTGCCCACGTGGTCAGGCGGCAGCATCAGTGCCTCGCCAGCCCCGCGGTTGGCCTTCGTCACGACGCGCCAGTCTGGGAGCGCGCACGCCACAGTGAGCAGCGCTGCTTCGGTCCAGGCTGTGGCGTCCATGAGGATGGCGAACCGGCCTTTAATGTCGGGATGCTGCTTGCCGGTGGTAGCGAACCACACCTCAGCGAAGAGCTCGCGGGACGGAGCCGGCGCATCTGCTACCCGCTTGATCAGGCTGTTGAGACGGGCCTCGTGATCCATCCTGTCTTCCGAGCCTGCCTCTGTGCCAAAACCCTCGTACAGCAGGGTTCAGTTTATGCCCCGTCGCGCCGCCGCCATCACCCAAGCCGACATCACACGCGCGATCCGTGGTGCTCAGGCTGCAGGCTTGGTTGTCGTGCGCATCGTCGTTCGCGCTGATAGCGTCTCGATCGAGATAGCTGCCGAACCGAATGCCGAGCATTACCAGGGTGAGATTGCCGAGACGCGCAAGAGGTTGATCATATGACCGCCGATGCGCTGCGCCCACCGTTGGCAATCCAGCACCGTCGACAACGCACGCTCTCCACGGCGCGCCTCAATCATTTGGCGAGTTTGCTTCGGCGATCGCCATGTGTCCGCGGCCTATCCTGATCCATGGCGGCCTTGAGCCCGACCACGGCAACCCTTGGCGCCCGAGTATCGCCTTGAGGGGATCAACGCACCTCGCCGGAGCTCTGAATCTTCTCGTAGGCCTCTAGGTCGCACAGATGGATCCTAAGCAGCTTACCACCGGCTCGGAACGCCGGTAGCTCGCCGTTGTCGATCATCTTGCGGACGAGGTTGGCCGAGCATTTTCCAGCGAGCTGCAACCTCCCTTGGAGTGAGGATCGAGATGCTGAATCTGTGTTCCATCCGTGTTGCACGGATCAACCTACGCCGCACCGTAACCCATTGTAAACGTTATGGTCGTGTTGAAGCCCGTCGCAACATGGATCGGTGCTGCTGCGGGCATGAAAAAGCCCCCCAAGTCGTTGACCGGGCGGGCTAATTTGTGGCGACCCCGGTTGGGCTCGAACCAACGACCTGCCGCTTAGAAGGCGGCTGCTCTATCCAGCTGAGCTACGGAGTCAGGGGTGCCGACGACGGTATGAGCCATGGGTCCATCCTGCGGTCAACCCTGGGCGTCACCGGTTCTCAGGTCGCGCCGGAGCGAACGCGCCGTGCTGCGCCGCGGTCGGGTCGCGTCTTGCGCTCGACGCGAGCCCCGATGGTTTGCGTCAGACGCCGCGCGCGGCTTCGACTTTGGCCAGCTCGACGGCGGCGCGCAGCTCGATGTCGGCGATCAGGCCGTCGAGGCGGGGATCGCCGCAGGTCTCGGCGCGCTCGGAGAGGCGCCCGGCGATGACCAGCAGCTCGTGGGTGGCGACGCGGCCGGACAGGAGGGAGGCCTTCAGCCGGTCGAGGCCGTCGAGCAGGTCGTGACCGCGCCGCGCCGAACGGCGGCGGCGCTCGTGCGGGGTGTCCGGCTCGCCCTGCAGCATCAGCATCGCATCGAGGCCGGCGAGCGTGGTCGTCGCGCCCGTGCCGGCGGTGCGCTGGGCACCCGGCCCGGAGCCGACCTGGAAGCTCGGGCCGGACTCGGCCCTGCGCGTGCCTCCGACGGAGGTCGTCCCGAGAGGTCCCGGACGATTCTCGACACGCATCGCTTCGATCGCTCCCGACGGGCCGGAGGGGCCCGTGCCGAGTGTCGGTTCGACACGGTTAACGAGCGGTAAAAGCCCCGGCAGAAGCTGCCGGGTCGGCAGGGAACGCGCGCCTCACGATCGGTCCCGAAGGCGCCGCGTCCGAAGAGAGGCCAGCGTTTTCAGTGGGTTGCGCTTTTCGGCCGCCTGGCACGGGGCTGGCAGGAGAGTGCGGGTCCGCAACCCCGAAAAGCCCGGCATGCCCCAGCGCCACGCCCAGATCCGCGATCTCCTGCGCCTCGTCCTGGCGGCCGCCCTGCTCGTGCTCGGCGGCACGGCGGCGATGGCGCTGTCGCGGGTGAAGGACCTCGCGCAGATCGAGGGGGTCCGAGCCAACCAGCTCGTCGGCTACGGCATCGTCGTCGGCCTCAACGGCACCGGCGACACCCTGAACAACATCCCCTTCACCAAGCAGTCGCTGCAGGCGATGCTGGAGCGCCTCGGCGTCAACACCCGCGGCGCGACGATGCGCACGCAGAACCTCGCCGCGGTGATGGTGACGGCGAGCCTGCCGCCCTTCGCGGCGCAGGGCACCCGCATCGACGTCACCGTCTCGTCGCTCGGCGACGCGAAGTCGCTCCAGGGCGGCACCCTGCTGGTGACGCCGCTGCTCGGCGCCGACGGCGAGGTCTACGCGCTGGCGCAGGGCTCCGTCGCCATCGCCGGCTTCTCGGCGGAGGGCGATGCCGCCAAGATCACCCGCGGCGTGCCCACCAACGGGCGCATCGCCAACGGCGCCAACATCGAGCGCGAGATCGCGTTCAAGCTCACCGACGCCCGCTCGCTGCGGCTGTCGCTGCGCAACCCCGACTTCACCACCTCGAAGCGGATCGCCGCCGCGATCAACGACTTCATGGGCTCCGACACCGCCGAGCCGACCGACCCGGCCACGGTCACGATCCAGATCCCGGCCAAGTACAACGGCAACATGATCCGCCTCATTACCGAGATCGAGCAGCTCAAGGTCGAGCCGGACCAGACCGCCCGGGTGGTGGTCGACGAGCGCTCGGGCATCATCGTGATGGGCCGCGACGTGCGCGTCTCCACGGTGGCGATCGCCCAGGGCAACCTCACCGTCACGATCACCGAGCAGCCGCAGGTGAGCCAGCCGGCCCCGCTCTCGAACGGGCGCACCACGGTGGTGCCGCGCACCGGCGTGAAGGTCGACACCGGCGACGGCAACAAGCTCGCCCTGGTCAAGGAGGGCGTGACCCTGCGCGACCTCGTCGACGGCCTCAACGCCCTCGGCGTCGGCCCGCGCGACCTGATCTCGATCCTGCAGGCGATCAAGGCCGCGGGCGCGCTGCAGGCCGACATCGAGCTGATGTGATGCCCCCCTCCCCCAAGCTCCGGAGACACTAGACGATGCTACCGCTCGCAACCTTCGCGGTCTCCGCCGCCATCGGCGGCGGCAAGGCCATCACCGGCGCCGTGGCCGACACGACCTCGAAGACCGCCCAGGCCTCGACGGAGGCCGCCACGAAGAAGGCGCGCAAGACCGCGAACGACTTCGAGTCGATGTTCCTGGAATCGTCCCTCGACCGGCTGACCCAGTCGGAGGGGACCGACGGGCCCCTCGGCGAGAACGGCACCGGCGGCGGCGTCTACCGCTCGATGCTGACCAAGGAATATGCCGGCCAGATCATGAAGAGCGGCGGCGTCGGCATCGCCAACCAGGTGTTTTCCGAGATGATGAAGATGCAGGGCGGCGCCGGTGCCGGCGCGGGGGCGGCCCATGCCGCTTAATCCCGCCTTCCGCGTCTCCGACCGTGCCGGCGCCGACGCCCTCGTCGCCGAGGTGATGTCCACCATGCAGGCGCTGGAATCCGTGCTCGCCGCCGAGACCGGCCATGTCCGCGTCGGCCGCCTGCGCGAGGGTCTGGCCGAGGCGGAGGCCAAGGCGGCCCTGGCCGGCGCCTACCTTCAGGGGCTCGAGGTGGCCAAGGCCAACGCGGTCGCGCTGGCGCGCTTCGCGCCGGCCGGCGTCGAATTGCTGAAGGGCGCCCATCGTCGCTTCGCGCAGGCCGTCGAGGCCAACCAGGTGGTGCTCGGCACGGCGCGGACGGTCTCCGAGGGGCTGATCAAGTCGCTCGCCGCCGACCTCGGCCGCGCCAACACCCCGAGCGTCTACGGCCAGCCGTCGCGGGCGCCCTCCCCCTACGGCCGCGGCAACGCCAGCGGGCCGCTCTCGTTCTCACGCACCCTGTAGATCTCTCACGGCCGTCCGTTGCCGATCCGGACGAAGGTGCGGACCGGCCCGAGATCGGATTCGGTGCGGGTGTCGATCGCGAAGCGCCCCGCCGCCATCGGGGCGACGGCGACCTCGCGGCCGGCGCTCAGGTCGGCGCCGGCGCGGACGCGGCCCGACAGGCGCATGCAGGTCGCGCTGCCCGGTGCGCGCACGAAACCGGTGCCGTATCCCGGGCACGGCTGAGACGTCGCCTTGGGCGGCGCCTTCTTCCATTCGCGGGCCTCGCACGGCGACAGCCCGATCGCAGCGATCAGGATGACGCCGGCGATGCGATGCGATTGCCCGACGACGCCTTGCCCCGCCGCCGGCCTTCCCTGTTCACGCATCGCGGCCCCCGGCGGTTCGATCGGCCCGCACGTCCCCCTGCCCGGCGCGTCGGGCCATGCGGGGGCGTGCGCGATCCGATGGCGAGCGGGCGGGTGCCCGCGCCATGCCGAAGCAGGATAGCCCGCCGGATCAAGGACGATCAATCCGTCCCGCTGCGCCGGCGTCAGCTCATGTAGTTCACCAGCGACAGCTTCGAGAGCGACGAGGTGATCTGGTAGCTCGCCTGGAGCCGGTTCTGCATCTCCAGCAGCTTGGAAGCGACCTCCTCGATCGGCGCGCTCTCGACGCCGTCGACGGTGTTCTGCAGCGTCAGCCGCGTCGCCGCGTTCTGGGATTTCGCCGAGGTCAGGGTGCTGGCGGCCAGGCCGAAATCGACGGCGATCGATTCGAGGCTCGGATCGTCCGAGGCCTTGCCCAGGAGGGTGGAGGTCCGGCTCGTCAGGGCCGCGTACCGGCCGGTGGCGGTGCTGCCGCTCGGATCGGCCATGCCGTCGACGGCGAGCGCGGCGAACCCTGCGAGCGCCTTCTGGATCGGCACCTCGTCGGCGCGCGCGCCGACCGGGACGTCGAGATTGGCGCCGGCACGGACCGAGGCGGTGGCGCGCGGATCGGTGCTCGCGGCGTCGCCCTGATACCAGATCACGGTGTCGGTCGAGGCGGCGTCCTTGTAGGTCGGCGTCGCGCCGGACGTATCGATGCGCTTCGGCGTCTGGCCGGAGGCGGTCGAGGCCGAGAAGAAGTCTTCCGCCGTGCGGGTGGTCGAGCTCGCCGAGAGCGGGCCGGCGGCGGCCGCCCCCAAAGCGTTGGTCAGCGCCGCTTTCATGCTCGCCGCGGTGGCCGGCGCGTCGGCGCCGATGGCGAAGGTGCCGGTGGTGGCCGTGGTGCCGCTCGCCGCCGCGGTGAGCGTCACGCTCGTCGTGGTGCCGTCGTGCAGCGCCAGCTGGATCGTGATGCTGTCGCCCACCTTGGGTTGGCCCGACAGGCCGATGTCGTAGGCCGCGTAGGCGCCGCCGCCGAAGGTCGCCGTGAGAGTCGGCGTGTTGCCGCTCTGCACGCTGGCGACGGTGCCGCCCTGCGTTGCGGCGAAAGCGTTCAGCCCGGCGGCGGCGGCCGCAGGCGATCCGAACAGGCCGAACGCGGTGGTCGAACCCGCCGGGACGGATGCGGACGCCGTGAGGTCGAAGGACTTCTGGCTGCCGTCGGCGAGATTGACCGTGACGCGGAAGCTCTCTCCGGCGACCGGCGCATGATCGAGCCCGGTCACCGTCGCGGGCGTGGCGGTGTTCGTCGCGGCGGCCGTGATCGCGCCGGTGGCGATCGCCGAAACGAGGCGGAACCCGAAATTCGCGCGCGTCTCGCCGGTGGTGTCGGCTTGGTCCTCCGACAGCTGGAACGTGTTGCCGGCGCTGGTCGCTCCGAGCTGGAGGCGGCCGAGGCCGTCAGCTCCCAGGTCGGCCGCCTTCTGTTGCGCGACCAGGGTCGCGAGGCCGTCCTGCTTCGGCGTCGTCGTGCTGTCGCCGTTGAGGATGATGTCGGTCGACTTCACCGGCGCGGTGTCGGTGGTCCGGCCGCCGAACAGGTACTGCCCGGCCGAGCTCTGGCTCAGGGCGTCGATGGCGCCGTCGAGGTCGGCCCGGCCGAGCTGGGCGGTGACGGTGGTGCCGACGCCTTGCGGATTCGTGGCGATGCCGCGGCGCAGGTCGCTCGTCAGCGTCGTGATCTGCTGCAGGCTGGTGGAGGCCAGCTGGACCCGCGTCTGCGCGGCGTCGATCCCGGCATCGTAGCCGTCGAGCGCGCTCAGCGTGGCGCGTGCCGTGAGGCTGCTGCTCCGCCCCGCGCCGAGGCCGCCATAGGTCTCCGCCGTGCGCCCGGTGGAGAGCTGCGTCGTCAGGGCGTCGAGCTGGCTCTTCATCGCGAGGAGCTGCGAGGTCGACCGCGTCGTCAGGTAGCTGCCGGCGGCGAAGGGGCTGATCGTCGTCATGGGCTGTCCCTCAGATCCGCAGGAGGGTGTCGAGCATGTCGCGGGCGGCGGTGAGCACCCGGGCGTTCGCGGAATAGGCGGTCTGCAGGGCGATGAGGTTCGACATCTCCTCGTCCACGCTGACGCCGGCCGACTTCGCGAACCGGCCCTGAGCGGTCGAGAGCGCGACGCTCTGGCCCGAATCGAGGCTGGACGCGTTGGCCGCCGCCGCTCCCTGCGCGGCGATGATGTCCTGCGCGAAGCTCGTCACGCTGGTCGCATAGGGCGCGGCGACGCCGCCGATCCCGCTCGACGACGAGAAGGTCTGCTGCGCGGTGGTCAGCGCGTCGTAGGCGAATTGCGCCCGCGTGGCGCTCGACCCGGTGTTCGCCGGTCCCGGCGCCGTCAGCGCCGCGGTGTTGGCGCCGAGGGCCGGGTTGACGGTGATGCGCTGCGCGAAGCCGGTGAGCTGCGAGCCGGCATCGAACGACCCGGTGAATAGGCCCTTGCCCGATCCGTCGACGAACAGCGCGATCTGCGGGTAGGCGGTGGAGAAGTCGGTCGCGCTCGTCGGCGCGGTCTTCGTCGCCGTGGCGGCCACCACGCTGAGGCCGCCGCTGCCCGACACCGTGACCGTCGCGCCGCTGGCGGTCGCGGACAGCGCCGAGCCATAGCCGCCGCCGAGCTTGCCCAGCGCAAGCTGGACGCCGGTGAGGCCTTTTGTGATGTCGAAGGTCTGCGCTTGCGCAGTCCCGTCGTCGGTCAGGCTCGGGTCGACCGACGTCGAGTCGCCCTTCGACGCGATCAGGATGACGTTGCGCATCGACCCGTTCGCGGCCTTCACCGTGAGGGTCAGCGTGTTGCCGGGCTGCATCCCGGTGAGGTCGATCGCCGTGCCCGCCCCGCTGGCAGTGCCGGTCGTGCTGGTGTCGGTGAGCGCGCTCGCCATCCCGGCGGCGAGGTCGTCGAGCTGGCGCTGCACCTGCGGCAGCGTCGTGTCGCGCAGCTCGAGGTTGGCGGCGATCGATCCGGAGCGCAGCACGCCCGGCTCGCCGAGGTCGATCTTGCCGCCGCCGGGCGTCGTCGCCGTGATGGTGCCGACGCTGCGCTTCGATGGATCGGTCGAATAGGCCGAGTTGGGCCCGAGGGTGGTGCGGCCGTCGAAGCTGAGCGTCGCCGCCGTGCCGCCGGCGACGAGGTTCACGCCGGAGCTGGTCGAGATCGAGACGGTGCCGTCGCGCTGGTCTGCGGTCTGGATGTCGATGTAGCCGGACAGCTCGGTGATCTTCTGGTCGCGCTGGTCCTGCAGGTCGGCCAGGGTGGAATCGTCCGTGGTCGATTGGATCTTCACGTTAAGGGCGGCGATGCCGCTCAGCAGCGTGCTGGCGCTGGCGGTCTGGGTGCCGAGGCTCGCCTCGATGCCGCTGCGCAGGGCCTGGACGCTCGTCGCGATGCCGTTGATGCTGCCGGCGAGGCCCGAGGCGGCGTTGAGCACCGTCGTGCGGGCGGCGGCCGAGGTCGGGTTCGCGGCCAAGGTCTGAAGCGAGCCGGTGAAGGTGTTGACCAGGCCGTCGAGCGCGGTCGCGCTGCCCGGCGTGCCGAACAGCGTGTCGACCTGCCCCGCGATGTCGGCCCTGGTGCTGGTATAGGCGGAGCCGGCGGTCTCGAGGCGGAGCTGCTTCAGGGCGGCGGCGTCGAAGCTGCGCGTGATCGTCCCGGTCGACACGCCGGAATTGCCGACGCCGGACGAGATTGTGGTGATCGTCCGCTTGACGTAGCCGGCGGTGCTCGCGTTGGCGACGTTCTGCGAGACCAGACCGATGGCGGTCTGCGTCGCCTTGAGGCCGGCGGTGGCCGTCTGGAGGGCGTTCAGAGCCATGGCGCCGGAGGTCCTCTCTCACTGCCGCGTGCGGATGACATGACCTCAGCGGATGATGTTGAGCAGGTCCGACATCATCGTCTGCGCGGTCGACATCACCTTCGTGTTGGCCGAGTACGCCTGTTGGGTAACGATCATCTTTGAAAATTCGCTTGCAATGTCTGTGTTCGACGATTCGACGCTGGCGCCCACGATCGTGGACCCGTCGAGGCCGGCCAGCGGCACGCCCGAATCGAGCGTCTGCGCGTAGGTTCCGTTCGACAGCGGCTTGAGCCCGTCCGGATTGATGAAGCGCGCGATGCCGACCGAGGCGAGCTTCACCGAGGAGCCGTTGGAGAAGGCGCCCATGATGCTGCCGTCGGTCCCGACCGAGACGGAGTTCAGGGTTCCGGCTGCGTAGCCGTCCTGCGTCAGGGCGTTCGTGGTCACCGCGCCGGACGCGGCGGCGTACTGGGTCAGCGTGGTCTTGTCGAAGGCGATGTTGATGCTGCCGAGATTGGTCCCGTTCACCGTCATGTCGGTGATCGTCGCGTCGCCGCCGGAGGGCTGGATCAGCTGTCCGCTGCTGTCGAAGGTGAAGCCGCTGCCCGCGTTGGTCCAGGCGCTCTTGGTTTGGTCGGCCGAGCTGTCGGCGGCGTAGAACAGGTTCCAGATCGCCGGCTGGGCCGCGGTCGCCGGCGTCGTGGTCGCATCCGCGAGTTTGGCGTCCTGGATCTTCGCCCAACGGGTGGTGACCTGAACCGGTGCGCCGGTCGTGGTGTAGGCGGTCAGCGACGGGCCGGCGATGCTGCTGTTGACGAACGCGGGAGCGTTTCCGGCGCTGACCTGCTTGTTCGCCGTGGCGGTGCTGTCGGTCGCGGTGACGAGCGCGCTGGTGTCCGGGAGCCCGTTGGCGTCCTCCGGCGTGTAGAGCGCGGATCCACCGGCCTTGGACGCGTTGGTCGTGGCCGGCGTCGCCGGCAGGTTCGCGCCGTAGGTGATCGTGGTGGTCGGCTTCGCCGCCAGCGTCTGGTTGGCGATCTTGATCGGGCCGGAGCTCGAGACCTGGCCCGTCACCGCATCGTAGTTCTGGCCCTGCAGGTAGCTCCCGGCGCCGTTGACGAGGAAGCCGTCCTTGTCCGGGGCGAAGTCGCCGCGCCGGGTATAGACCGGCGTGCCGGAGAAGGCGGCCTGCCCGTTGGCGTCCCCGGTCTTGGCCTGGACGGTGAAGAACCCGTCGCCGTTGACCGCCATGTTGGTCGCGACGGTCGACGAGGCGATGTTGCCCTGGAGGCTGTTGGTCAGCTGCGACTGGGCCAGCACCGTGCCGGCGACCTCATGCTTCGGCGTCTGCTCGGCGAGCAGGTCGACGAAGCTCGTGTCGATGCGCTTGTACCCGGTGGTCTGCGAGTTCGCGATGTTCCCGGAGATGTTGTCGATGGCGTAGGACTGGGCCTTCAGGCCCGAGACCGCCGTCTGCAACGCGGTGAAGATGTCCATGGCGCGCCGTCTTTCCCGGGTCGGCGACGCGCATGTGGCGGTCGCCTGATCGGGGATCGGCGCGCAACCGCCGTGCCAGGGCTAAGCCCTTGATATCGTTGAGCTGCCGTCGCCGAACCCGGCAGAAACCCGCCGTTCCGGTCCGCCGACCCGGCAGCTTCTGCCGGCTGCGGCAGCGTTTACCGGCCCTTATCGTTGGCGCGGTAGAACCCGACGTCGTCCGCGGGACTCGGGACTCACATGCGTGCCAAGCGAACGAGCCTCGTCCACTTGATCTACTTCTCGCGCCTGACCCTGTCGTCGGACGTGCAGGTCCGCACCGGCCAGGTCGGCGAGATCACCCGGCACGCGCAGAAAAAGAACGAGTTCTCGGTGATCACCAGCTTCCTGCTGGTGGAGCAGAACTTCGCCGCGCAGGTGATCGAGGGCGAGCGCACCTCGGTGCACGAGACCTTCAACCGCATCTTCGCCGACGACCGCCACCGCGACGTGCAGATCTGCGAATGGCGCGAGATCACCAAGCGCGAGTTCGTCAATTCCTGCCGCAGCAGCATCCGCTCGTCGACGACCGACCCGCACTTCGCCAAGGCGAACCTGCTGCCGATGTTCCAGCGCGGCACGCCCAAGGCGAGCTCGATCCACGCGCTGGCGCTCGCGCTTCAGGCCGAGGAGATGTCCAAGCAGGGCATCGACCACCTCTTCATCTAAGGCGGGTTATTTCATTCCGGTGCAATCTCCGGGATGGAAGTGAGCAGTTTTTTCATCCCTTTCACCCAATCTCGCGATCGGACCTTGAACCCACGGCCCGCTCCATGCCGCAGACGATGTCATGACCGAGACGCCACCGATCCTCATCATTGACGACCAGGAAAAGCTCCTCCGCCTCATCGTGATGCTGATGAATCGCATCGGCTTCCCGGATGTCGAGGGCGTGACCGACGGCGTCGTGGCGCTGGAGCGGCTGCGCGAGCGGAAATACGCCCTCGTCATCTCCGACCTCGACATGGAGCCGATGGACGGCATCAGCCTGCTGCGCGAGATCCGCGCCGACGACGCGCTGATGAACACACCCTTCATCCTGACCGAGACGTCGTTCAACTTCGAGGACATCAACGTCGCCCACCAGGCCGGGGCCGACGCCTTCATCCTCAAGCCGTTCGACATGGCGGTGCTGAAGACCAAGCTGAAGCAGGTCCTCAACCGCAAGCCGCGCAAGCGCGAGGCGCCGATGGCCTCGGAATCGACACTCAGCGTCGATTTCCCGATGCTGGGCAAGTACTGATCCCGCGCCGGCGGCCGATCCGCGCCGGCGCTCAGGCCTGGCGCTTCTGGTAGTCCTTGATGTCGGTGAAGCGCACCGCCGGGTAGCGCTCCTCCTCGTAGCGCAGCGAGAAGGCGGTGGTCGCCATGAACACCGGGGCGCCGTCGAGGTCCTTCGCCATGGCCGAGCCGTGCGAATCGATGAACTTGTCGAGCTCAACCTCCGAATCCGACGCCACCCAGCGGCAGACCGAGAAGCGCGTCGCGTCGTAGTCGATCGGCAGGCCGTACTCGCCCTGGAGCCGCTCCTTCAGCACGTCGAGCTGCAGCGCGCCGACCACGCCGACGATCGCGCCCGAGCCGTCCTGCGGCACGAAGACCTGGACGACGCCCTCCTCGCCCATCTGCTGCAACGCCTCGCGCAGCTTCTTCGCCTTCATCGCGTCGGTGAGCTTGATCCGGCGCAGCAATTCGGGAGCGAAGCTCGGCACGCCGCGGAAGACGATGTCCTCGCCCTCGGTCAGCGTGTCGCCGATGCGCAACGTGCCGTGGTTCGGGATGCCGACCACATCGCCGGCGAAGGCCTCGTCGGCGATGGCGCGGTCCTGCGCGAAGAAGAATTGCGGGGCCGAGAGCGACATCGGCTTGCCGGTGCGCACGAGCTTCGCCTTCATCCCGCGCCGGAGCTGGCCGGAGCAGACCCGCATGAAGGCGATGCGGTCGCGGTGGTTCGGATCCATGTTCGCCTGGATCTTGAAGACGAAGCCGGTCATCTTCGGCTCGGTCGGGGCGACGGTGCGCTTGTCGCAATCCTGCCCGCGCGGCGGCGGCGCGAAGCGGGCGAGCCCGTCGATGAGGTCGCGCACGCCGAAATTGCGCAGGGCCGAGCCGAAGAAGACGGGCGAGAGATGGCCCTCGCGGAACGCGTCGAGATCGAAGGCCTTCAGCCCGCCCTCGGCGAGCTCGACCTCCTCGCGCCAGGCATCGGCCTCGCCGTTCTCGGTGAGCAGCCGGTCGAACAGCGGATCGGCGAAGCCGGCGACCGCTTCCGTCCCGGCGTCGTCGGCCGCGTCGAAGCGGCGGACCCGGTTGCCGCCGAGCTCGTAGGTGCCGGCGAAGTTGCGGCCGCGGCCGATCGGCCAGGTGATCGGCGCGACGTCGAGCGCCAGCGTCTTCTCGATCTCGTCGAGCAGCTCGAAGGGCTCGCGCGCCTCGCGGTCGAGCTTGTTCACGAAAGTGACGATCGGGATGTCCCGCAGCCGGCACACCTCGAACAGTTTTCGCGTCCGCGCTTCGATGCCTTTTGCGGCGTCGATGACCATCACCGCGGAATCGACCGCCGTGAGGGTGCGATAGGTGTCCTCGGAAAAATCCTCGTGGCCCGGCGTGTCGAGCAAGTTGAAGACGCAGTCGCCGTACTCGAAGGTCATCACCGAGGTGACGACCGAGATGCCGCGCTCCTTCTCGATGCCCATCCAGTCCGAGCGGGTCGAGACGCGGTTGCGCTTGGCCTTGACCTCGCCGGCGAGCTGGATCGCGCCGCCGAACAGCAGCAGCTTCTCAGTCAGCGTGGTCTTGCCGGCATCCGGGTGCGAGATAATCGCGAAGGTGCGCCGCCGCGCCACTGGATCGGCGGGCGGCCTCGCCTCGGTCTTGGTCTGCGGCTGCATCAGCATCGTCAAAACGGCTCTCGGACCCGCATCCGGGGTCGGTGTCGTGGAGTTTCGGGCGGGCCTGCACACCCTTCGAACGGGGCGACCGACCTTTGCGCCCTCCTCTAGGCGCCCGGCCGCCGCTTGGCAAAGACGCGCGAGCGAAGCGACCGGCTCAGCCGCGGCCGATGAACGGCATCGCCGTGGCGGTCAGCGTCATGAACTGGACGTTGGCCGAGAGAGGCAACCCGGCCATGTAGAGAACGGCCTCGGCGACGTGCCGCGCATCCATCACCGGCTCCTGCCGGATCGACCCGTCGGCCTGCCGGACGCCGGCGGCGAACCCGTCGGTCATCTCGGTGGCGGCGTTGCCGATGTCGATCTGGCCGCAGGCGATGTCGTAGGGCCGCCCGTCGAGCGAGGTCGCGCGCGTCAGCCCGGTGATCGCGTGCTTGGTGGCCGCATAGGGTGCCGAGTGCGGCCGCGGCACGTGGGCCGAGACGGAGCCGTTGTTGATGATCCGGCCGCCGCGGGGATCCTGCCGCTTCATCATCCGGAACGCCCCCTGCGTGCACAGGAACGCGCCGGTGAGGTTGGTGTCGACGCTGGCGCGCCAATCCTCGAGCGAAACCGCGTCGATGGCGGCGGCCGGCGTGAAAATCCCGGCATTGTTGAATAGAACGTCGAGCCGGCCATGCGCCGCCGCCACGCGGGAAAACAGCCGATCCACCGAGGCCGGATCGGTGACGTCGGTCTCGACGACGAGCGCCGCGCCGATCTCGCCCGCCACCGCGTCCAGAGCCGCACGCCGCCGCCCGGCCAGCACGACGGCATAGCTGGCCCGCCCGAGCGCCATCGCCACGACCCGCCCGAGGCCGGACCCCGCCCCCGTCACCAAAGCCACCCTGCCGCCCATCGCGCGCCTCTCCACCGCCCCCGTCAAACCAGTTGCCTGTCCGCGCATCCGCGTCTAGACAGCGCCGTCCTCTGGTGGGGCGTCGCCAAGTGGTAAGGCAGCGGTTTTTGGTACCGCCATTCCCAGGTTCGAATCCTGGCGCCCCAGCCAAGGACTGCAACTCGATCAGGGGTTTAGTGACGGGGACACATCGGTCCACACGGAACAGAACGTGTTTTGCGGCCGCACGAATGTCGGCACAGTTTCGAAGCCGGTTGCAGTAGCGCCCTCCCCCACCCCGATCTACGATCGCCCCATGGCAGATCCGACGACCGGCGAACTCATCAAAGCCAAGACGATCTCTTCCGACGAGGTGAACGCTGCCGTGGAGGCGTTCCTGAAGGGGGATCGGTGCGCTTGTTCGGGTTCGCAAGTGGTCACACGCTGAATCTGCTACCCCGGTGAAGGCCAGCCGCCATGCCATTGCCATCTTGTCCGACCCCCGCGGCGAAGAATGGCGCTCGGCGGCTTGCCGTGCGGACCGCGATCCTGTTGGCGGGGCTCGCGCCGCCGTGAGCGACGACCCCTTCCGTGCAAAAAGCGCAAGGAACCGTTTCCCGCTTCACCTGATCGAGTTGGGCTTCCTGGTGATGCTCGCAGCCGAGGTGTGGATGCGGCTGGCGTGAGGAGTGAACGCGAAGAGTGCCGGCTGAGCTTTTGCACATGGCTCAGCAAAACTGGAATGCAAAAGCTACGGATTGGCGCTTTGGACGAGTTGTATCGCCGGAGGGAATGATCGCGGAGGTTGGCTGAGCTATCAGCCTCGCATGATGCATCCGCTCGCATTCCCGTTCACCGCTCTGCGCGCTTCCATCGCTCTTTCGCAGCTCGATCCGAGCGATTGGCCGAGCGCGATTTGCTGGACGATCGTGGCGGTGGCACCGCCTACCCGGGGCAAGTCGCCCTCCTGAACTCGCTTCAGGGCGATCGGGGAGCAGGAGACGCATTCGCCGTTCACTCTGGCTTCTGTCGCTTCCCGTTGACCCGGCAGGCCTGATGCAGGGTGATTTCCTGGTCTGGGTAGAGCTTCGCTGCCGCATCAGCACGAGATGGCCGAGCTCGAAGCTCCACACCGTCGCCAGGTGCCACTCGATTGAGTCCGACGTCGTCCAGGCCTCGACGTTCAGGCCGCGCTGAATCGGCGTCGGCACGATTTGCTTCTTCGGCGGCGGCAGGATGAGTCTGGCCTGGAACGCGCTCTCGTATTTGCGCGGGGGCAGCTATCATGGCCGGCGCTGATGCCGGCACGAGCTCGACAGGTGCCGGAGCACGTCGAGCTGCTGCATCGAGGGCCCGAACTGCGCCACAAGGCCGTCCAACGCGTAGACGCCCCTCCGTCTGCAGGACAAGCACTCCACTACGACGCGATCGCCTGCGATGTCCCCGAGGGTGTCCACCTGCGCGCTGGCTCCGCGATCACGAGCGCCGCGGCAAGATGGCGGCTGGCTCTCCACAGGCGCTTCGGGGGTCGGGGGATGTATCGCGGCTCCGGGTCCGGCAAGAACGGATCAAGAACAAACAGCATGCGTCACGACGGCTCTACCATGGCGACGACGGTTACCCGTGTAGCGGCGAGATGGTGTGTAGGGCGGGGTAGAAAGCCAATGCCGACGCTGCTTTATCGCTTCGGCGAGGACGTTGTAGCCCTCGGCTGGACGGCCACCGACCTGTTCGGCTTATTCCGACCGTCGGCGTGGTCCGCGTCGACTATTGCGCCGTCCTGATGATCAACGCGCGCCGCGTCAAGGCGATCGGCGACACCTGGATCCGCTACGGCAACCAGAGCTATAGGCAGGATCAGCCAGCGCGACCGGTTGGCGTGCCAGTGTGGCAGGCCGCGCGGTAGGGTGCGGGCGCGACCCGCCTAGGGCGTGTCATCGCTTGAGCCAGTCGAGGGCGGCCGCGAGGCAGAGGACGCCCATGAAGCTGGCGGCGGTTTTCTCGTATCGGGTGGCGATGGCGCGCCATTCCTTGAGCCTGGCCCAGAGGCGCTCGACCTGATTGCGGTTGTTGTAGATCCAATCCGGGCAGGCGACGGGTGCCTCGTGGCGCTGAGGCGGGATCGCAGGCCGCGCGCCCATGTCCCAGATGTGCTCGCGAAAGGCGTGGCTGGTGTAGCCCCGGTCCCCGACGACCCACTTGGGCACGCCGGGAAGCTGGTCGAGCAGCGGGACGGCATGAGGCAGCTCATGGGCCTGACCGGGCGCCAGCCGGAAGGCGATGGTGCGACCCTGCCCATCGGCGATCACGCAGGCCTTGGTGCCATAGCCGCCACGCGAGCGGCCAAGAGCTTCACGAGTGTCTCGCTCGGCCCCAGATCCCCCCTTTTGGCAGCCCCCGCCGCCTTCTGATGAGCCCGCACGTTCGTGCCGTCGAGGAACACCATGCC
>NZ_JAKSYA010000085.1:0-12397 GCF_022829485.1 Methylobacterium sp. J-059 | reverse complement strand
GAATGGACCTATCTGGATATTAGATAAAACCAGATGCCCTGCAATAGGCTCGTTGTAGCATTCTATTGGTTTCTCGGAGTTGTCCCCGCTACCGCTGTGTCCTTGTCCAGACCCCACGCCATCGGTGTCGCCGATCCACGGCAGCGAACGGTAGCAGCACGGTAGGGACGGCAACGCTACGGCAAGAAGCACGGTAAGAGCCGGGGTATCACACCACACGCACTGAAGCTGGATTGGCCGTGTCTGCCAGGATGCAGCGAGCCGCCGTTGCCGGATCGGCAGGGGCAGGCCATCTTGGAGCAACATCAGCCATACATGACTCGGCCTGGAGACTTACCCCCTCAAGGCTCCTCTCGCACGATCCGTCTTGTCACTCGCCTTTGGTGCGGCCATGCTGGCCTCGCCAGCTTTGGCGCTATCCGCCAAGGACTGTTCCGTGAAGTACCAAGCCGCCAAGCAGGCTGGAACATTGAACGGGCAGTGGAACTACTTCCAGAAGGCTGAGTGCGCGGCACCGGCTGACACGTCCACAACCCCCACCGCGAACCCATTCTCTGCCATCCTGGTCATCGTGGCCAGCATCGGGTGCATGGAAGGCAAAAGCGCGGTGGCAGTCTAAGGCTTCCATTGCCTGCTCGACCTTTCCTCAGGCAACAACTCTTATCGAGGCGCTTTGGCCGTGAGCCATGGAAGCCTCGGCTACTGTCGGATCCGAATTGCTCTCTAGTTCACCGGCTTCCCGGTCGATCGCTTTTGCCAGCAGTTGCGCACGCCAAGCCCAAAGATCTCTTTCGCAACGGATCTCGTCCGACTGCTTCTGCTCAAGGGCGAGGGCGATGTGCAGGTCATCGAGGTCATTGCGAAGGTCGGTCGTGCGCTGACGCTCTTGGGCAAGAGCATCCCGCAGGAGGGCTAGGACCGCATCGAGCTTGCTGGGATCCGCCTTCAAGGCTTCAGATCTGGCGAGTTCGGGTTTCGCCGGTGCGCGCTTGAACGACAGGGACGCTTCGTCCCGATAGCGCGAGCGGGTGACCGGCTCCGCCTCAGTCGAGGCCTGGAAGGCTCGGCTAGGTTCCAGCAGCTCCGCGCGAACGCGCTCGACGTCCAATCCGGTGCAGGGGATTTCGGCCGTCTTGGAGATGTCGACTGTTTTGGGCGGCTCGGCAGGAACGGGCGCGGCGGCCGGGAGGCTTTCCTCATCCAGCACCAAGCCATGCAGCATGGCGAAAACCGCGTCGCCGTCGAGCCGGGTCAGATCGAAGCCGCTCGCGGCGGCGATCCCCTCCCAACGGGTGCGGCCGGTCGCGGACTGGCCCACGAAGGCCATCGACCAGTTCGTGAAGCTGCGGCTCTTGGCCGGGCCGCATTGCAGAACCGTCACGTCGCCGTGGCGCGGGTCGCACTGGATGCGCTCGAAGGTGCTCTCGACGCCCTGCTGCGGGCCTTCCAGCACCTGCGCGAACGCGCCTGCGTTGAACATCAGCGCACCGGTGACGTCGACCTTGGCGTTGTTGCGCTGAGACGCGGCCAGGATTTGCGAGACGGCTTCGGCAACCTCGGCGTCCGTTCCCTGCAGGTGGTTCTTGCTGGCATAGACGAGGCGGTAGAGATCACTCACGACGAAAAACTCCAGGCGGAAAGATCGGTCAGTAGGCTGTGAGGTCGGCGGAAAGGAACTTCAGAACCTCGGATGCAGGAACCGGCTTGCTGATCAGGTAGCCCTGAACATCGGTGCAGCCCTCCGCGCGGATGCGCTCCATCTGGTCCGCCGTCTCGACGCCCTCGGCGACGGTGGTCATGCCGAGGCTCTTGCCGAGGCCGGCAATGGCGCGAATGATCGCCTCGCCATCGCGCTTGCCGGACAGATCGCTCACGAAGGATCGGTCGATCTTGATCTTGTCGAAGGGAAAGCTGCGCAGGTAGCTTAGGGACGAGTAGCCGGTGCCGAAATCGTCCATCGACACGCGCACACCAAGTTCGCGCAGGCGGTGCAAAGTCTGTAGGGTTTTCTCGCTATGCTGCAGGAGGACACCCTCGGTGATCTCCACCTCGAGGCGCGTGGCGGGCAGCCCGGAGGCGGCCAGCGCGGACATGATCATCTCGACGAGACGCTCGCTCTTGAACTGGGCCGGCGAGACGTTGACGGCGACCGAGAGTGGGGCGGGCCAGGTCACCGCATCGCGGCAGGCTTGGCGCATCACCCATTCGCCGATCGGCACTATCAGGCCGATTTCTTCGGCCAACGGGATGAAGTCGAGGGGCGAGACCATCCCGCGCACCGGATGCTGCCAGCGGATCAGCGCCTCGCAGCCCACCAGCCGGTTGCCTTCCAATTGAAGCTGCGGCTGGTAGTGTAGCTGGAATTCACGACGCGCCAGCGCTTGGCGCATGTCGAGTTCGAGTTGCCGGCGCGCCTGCATACGCGCATCCATCTCCGGCTCGAAGAAGCGGTAGGTGGCTCGCCCGTCGAGCTTGGCCCGGTAGAGCGCGAGGTCGGCGTTCTTCAGGAGGGTGTCGGCATCGCTACCGTCGCCCGGCGCGAGCGCAACGCCAACGCTGGCCCCGATGGTGAGCAGGTGGCCGTCGACCATGTAGGTCCGTCCAATCAGGTCCACGAGGCGGCGGGCCAGCGCCTGCGTGTCGGCGGCCTCTTTGACGCTGGTCTGTAGGATGACGAACTCGTCGCCGCCGATCCGCGCCACGGTGTCGGTCGGCCGCACGGTGGAGCGCAGTCGATCGGCGACCTTCTTCAGCAGGGCATCCCCCATCGGATGACCCAACGTGTCGTTGACGGGCTTGAACCGGTCTAGGTCGATCAGCAGGACGGCACACGCCTCGCCAGTGCGCTGCAGGCGCCCGATTGACTCCTTAAGGCGCTCACGCAGGAGAAGCCGGTTCGGCAGGCCTGTAAGCGGATCGTGCCGAGCCATTTCGTCGGCCTGAACTTCGGCGGCCCGACGCGCGGTGACGTCCTCGAACGTGATCGCCCATCCGCGATCGGCGACGGGATATAGGCCGATGCTCAGAAGGCGTTCATGAAGCGTAATTTCGAAGGTAGAGCTTGCGGCTTGGGCAAAGGAGTGACTCAGCTGTGCTCGCACCTTATCCCAATGATCTGCCGCACTATTTCGAACAATGCGAAGGACGTGTCGAACAGAAGAGCCTTCTGAGATCAGCTCGTTTTGACTGCTGATAAGGCTTAGGGACTGACCAGCAGCAAGGATGACGCGCCCATGCTCATTGATCAGCAGCAAACCATGCCGCACAGAGTTCAGGTAAGGCAGCAACATCGGCAATGCCGTAGCAACGCTCCGGAGGCTGGATTGCCCAGAAGGCTCGTCGTACACAGATCTGGACACAACCCGTAAGGGCGAGAGCATGGCAGGAAGCTTTCAGGTCGCACCCGACCTGCACACAAGCGCACACGAGCGATCAGGCCGATCATAGCGAGAGACAGCTAAATGTTTCTTAAGTCGCTATTTTGGCTTTTGACGAAGGTCGTTTATGCACTTTTCTGTGACAATTGTCTTCATTCATTGACTAATCAATAATATCTCTCGTAACAAACAAATATTTCAAAACTATTTTCAGAAACAAAGAATTACTTAAATAATACGGTGGTGTATTGAGTTTTGATTGATTTGTAATTTCTTGAGACGGGCCACCAGAGATCCGCCTAAGCGAGACGGCTATCCTATTTTCTTTTTTATCGGTTATTCGACCGTTTTCCCGACTCGCAAGGCTGCACGCAAAAGGTCCGAGAAGGGTGGCTATCGGACCTTGGTCTCCGATCCAGAAGCGGACGTTCCACATCCGACCCAAGTTGAGCGTTGGATGTACTCCGTCAGTTCGGGAAAGGGCACCTGTCCGACCCCGAGGCCGAAGCACTATCCGGGCTGATCGAGGCGCGGCAACTGTCCGAAACCGAGCGATCTGTCGAATAGGCCAAGAACCACACAGGAAGCCCCAGGAGCCGCGTTCGGTCTCGGCCGCCGACGGAACAGCCGGATAAACTAATAAGCATAATTAAATCTATGATTGTCTCACGAATTAAAATCCCTCATCCAACTTGCAACTTCATTCACCGGTAGAGGGCGAGCGAAAAGGTAGCCCTGCACCTCGTCACAGGCTGTCGATTGGAGCTGGCGGAGTACAGTTTGCGTCTCGACGCCCTCGGCTACAACGCGATGGCCAAGATGCTTCGCCATCGAGATCATCATGGTGACCAGTGAGAACTGGCGTGGATCGGTATCAATGTCATTCATAAAAGAGCGATCGATCTTTACGACATGGACCGGCAGCCGCTGCAGATAGGACAAACTACTATACCCGGTGCCGAAGTCGTCGATCGCTAAACGAATACCAGCAGCAGCCAGGTCGTTGAGCTGGTTGAGGGCTTGCTCGGCATCGTTCATTACTGCCGTCTCGGTGATCTCAAGCTCAAGGAACTCGGGGGGCACTCGATGGCGCGCCAGGACCTGCCCGACGCGGCCCGCAAAATCGGTTTCGTGCAAGTTGGTGGAAGAGATGTTGACCGAGATAATCAGCTCCAAGCCCATCTCTCGCCACCGCGCCAGCTGTGAGACAGCAGTCTCCAGCACCCAGGCTGTTGTTGGTGTTGCCAGGGCCATGCGCTCGATCAGAGGAATGAACTCACCTGGAGCGATCGACCCGAGCGTCGGATGCGTCCACCTCATCAAAGCCTCGGCGCCCACACAACGTCCGGAGGCGAGATCGACGCGAGGCTGGTAGGCAAGAGAAAACTCTGAGGGCTTCTGCAACGCTGCCTCGAAATCCCGCAGCAGCATGAAGCTTCGTCGGAAGGCGTTGTCCGAGGTGTTTGAATGGATCTGAAAGAGCTTGCCTGTCGCACGAGCGTCCTGAGCTGCTCCCTGGGCAATCCTCAAAATGTCGCTCGGGGGTAGCTCTCCCAGGATAAAGGGAGCGATCCCCAGCGCGACGGTGCCAATCATATCCGGCCCGCCTAGCTTTCGGAGCTTCTGAGTCTGCGTGCTCAAAAGATTGACGTAGGCAAATTCGTCCATGCTTTCGGGTGCTAATGCCGCTAGCTGTGTACTTCCGATATGATATGCTTTTCGCTGCGGCCCAATCAAGGACCGAAAATTGCGTGCTGATATTCTGACGAGATCATCGATAACAGCCGAGCCCATGACGCGTACAGCATGGTTCATCTGCTCAAAAGAGATCAAATCAACAACAATCACGATATTTTGCGCTTTTGTTGTATCATTACGAGCCAGATCGCTAAGGTCATCGAAAAACTGTGTTCGGTTCGGAAGTTCACTGATCGGATCAATGCGTCCGAAGGCATGCTGCAACTCGATCTGCGACATCACCATAGCGGCGAGATCGTGAAGGGCCGTTAGCTCAGAGGGCTGTGCCTGTCGCGGGGATGTTCCGAGCACACACATGGCGCCAAGACCGAAACCGTCGCGCGTCATGAGTGGAACCCCAGCATAGAAGCGTATTCCAGCTCTTGCCAAGACGCTGTCGTGATAACAGGGATCTGTGAGAAAGTCCTCGATCACCAACAGGTCGCGACTCTCGGCCACTTCAGCACATGGTGCCTTCTCACGTGGGATCGAGCTGTGTTCTACGCCGACCCGCGACTTGAACCATTGTCTGTCGCTATCGGTTAGAGATATAGCTGCGATTGGCAGGTCGAAAATCTGGCTTGCCATTCGTGTGATACGATCGAAGTTCTCCCCCGGTGACGTGTCAAGGAGGTCTAGTCTGAGAAGCGCGTCTAGACGGTTGCTTTCTTCAGCTGACACCATCGGTTGATACCCCCGACTAAACCGCTAGATTGACCACGCCTCTAAACCACCCGGTATGCGGCGGCTTAAGACAGACTTTGCTACGAATGATAGCTAGGATTAATTTTTTATAGCGCCATAAAGTGCCGACAAGAAATTTCTATAGCGTCACACAAGTTGATTTCAAATTAATATCAAATGATGCACAAGGATAAAATATGATCATATGCTATTTTTTAGGGGGCGCAGATTTAGTCATTAGGCTGAGTTAGCAGGAACTGGAGAGCTATAAGCCCGGTTTCATGCGACAAAAATGCCCAAGGCCCGCAAGGCATTCCCTAACTGATCGTTACTTGCTGAAGCGTCCTCGTAGCGCCCTGCGATGTTTGCAATCGGGCGCCCAATTCGGCGGATCACCTCACGCTCGAATGAGATAAAGCCCTCGATCTCGCTGCGCACATTGCGAATGGGACGGCAATCGATCTCGGCGCGATATCGTGTTCCATCACCTCTGTAGTTCGTCAGGTAGCCGTGGAAGCGCTCTCCCCTTTTCAAGGCATGGTGGAAGACGTCGAGCGTCGCCCTGCGCGTCTCTCGACCTTGCATGAAGCGTGGACTTAGACCAACAATCTCGTCTGGATCGCGTCCGACCAGCTTCCCAAAGGCTGGGTTGACGTAGGTGATGATCGGCCCAGGCGGCTCAAGAGCGGCCTCCGTAATGACGATACCAACAGGAAGATCCCGGCCAAAGGCACGGATTAATTCGACGATTGTCATATTGGTTGGGCGATCACCTTCTTGTAAGCCGTAGCTCACTATCGTCCAATCGTAGAGCTGACAAAGACGTTCCCCAAGGGTTGATGGAATACGAAAGGCCGAGGATAACCGCGGCTGCCGCGTAAATCATCGGATCTTCATCAGTCGGGGAAAAGCGATCCAATCAAGACATATATCCTAGACTTTTCTATGTCTGATATCCGACCGTTTTCTCGACGTATGTAGCTACATACGGCAGGGTCCGGGAAGGGTGGACAGCGGAAGTTGCAGGACGCTGAAAAAGTGTCCGTTATGGAGTTTCAAACGGCGGACGATCGTGCCACCCGGGCGCTCCTCACGTGATGAGCCCTACCGCTTCGCTTCCTTGACTGCTTCGATCAGCGACCGGATGCGGGCAGCCATGGCGTCCATCGCGAACGGTTTGGTCAGCACCGACATGCCAGGTGCGAGATGGCCGTGGCCGAGCACCGCATTCTCCGCGTAACCGGTGATGAACAGCACCTTGAGGTCCGGGCGCTTCACCCGTCCAGCATCTGCCATCTGCCGGCCGTTCATTCCGCCTGGCAGGCCCACATCCGTCACCAGAAGGTCGATGGGCACGTCCGATTGCAGGATCTTCAGCCCCGCCGCGCTATCGCCAGCCTCGATGGCAAGGTAGCCAAGGTCCTCAAGGATATCGCTGACAAGCATGCGCACGGTCGGCTCATCGTCCACGATCAGCACCGTTGCCTCCTGCTCCGAGCGGGGCAACGCATCAAGTTTGATCGTACCGACCTCGTTGTCCGCATCGCCATAGTGGCGCGGCAGGTAGATGCAGATGGTCGAACCCTGGCCGACCTCGGAGTAGATCCGCACCTGCCCACCAGACTGCTTGGCGAAGCCGTAGATCATCGACAGGCCCAGGCCCGTG
The DNA here is from genome assembly GCF_022829485.1 of Methylobacterium sp. J-059. Lineage (NCBI taxonomy): Bacteria > Pseudomonadati > Pseudomonadota > Alphaproteobacteria > Hyphomicrobiales > Methylobacteriaceae > Methylobacterium > Methylobacterium sp. J-059. The sequence continues at coordinate 4,933 of NZ_JAKSYA010000085.1, read as the reverse complement.
CCTTCGCCGATGGGCTTCGTCGTGAAGAACGGCTCGAACACCCGCGTGATTACTTCCGGCGGCATGCCGGTGCCGGTGTCGGTCACGCACAGTGAAAGGTACTGCCCTTCCGGGAGGTCCTCTTTCTTGGCGGCGCGCTCATCTAGCCACCTGTTCGCGGTCTCGACCGTGATGCGCCCGCCATCTGGCATCGCGTCCCTGGCGTTGATGCACAGGTTGAGCAGGGCGTTCTCAAGCTGCGACGGGTCCACCAGGGCGGGCCATAGGCCTGAGGCCCCGACCACCTCGACCGGGATGCCTGGGCCAACCGTACGCTGGATCAACTCCTGCATGCCCAAGACGAGCCGGTTCACGTCGGTGGGTTTGGGGTCGAGGGTCTGGCGGCGGGAGAAGGCGAGGAGGCGGTGGGTCAGCGCCGCGGCGCGCTTCGAGGCCCCCTGTGCGGCCACCATGTACTTGTCCACGTCCTTGAGGCGGCCCTGCTGCATCCGGTTCTGCATCAGTTCCAGTGACCCGGAGATGCCCGCGAGCAGGTTGTTGAAGTCGTGCGCCAGCCCCCCGGTGAGTTGGCCCACCGCCTCCATCTTCTGGGATTGCCGAAGCGCCTCCTCGGCGCGCATCAGTTCGGCTGTCCGCTCGGCGACGCGCTGTTCCAGGGTCTCGTTGAGAGTGCGCAACGCTGCCGCTGCCCGGTCGCGCTCCTCCAGGATGGCGCGGCGCTCCTCCACGTCGATGAGTACGCCGGGGAAGCTCGATGGGGTGCCGTCCTCAGCGCGGTCAACGCGCCCGTTGGCCTCGATCCAGTAGTAGCGTCCGTCCGTCCGGCGCACGCGATACTGGTGCGCGTAGGCGCCGCCCCGCTGAATGGCGTCGTTGATCGCCTTGGCCAGTCCCGCTCGGTCGTCGGGGTGGACGGTCGCGACGATCTGAGCGAGCGGTATGCCGGTCGTGCCGAGGGCTGGGTCAAGGCCGAAGCTGCTGGCGAAGCCCTCGTCAACGGTGAACCGGTCGGTAGGTAGGTCCCAGTGCCACGTCCCGAGGATAGCACCCGCGCCAAGGGCAAGTTGCACGCGCTCGGCATCGGCGTGCGCCTTCACCTCCCGATGCCGTGCCTGATCCCTCTCGGCGCGTAACGCGGCCTCGGCACGCACGCGCGCCGTGACCTCATGGCCACCCACAAGAATGCCATTGATCGGGCCATTCTGTTCGCGGATCGGCTGGAACAGGAAGTCGATGTACCGGTCCTCGTCCTCATCCACGAACCGGATCGGCGTGCCCTGAGCCGAGAACGGGACACCGGTGGCGTACACCTCGTCCAGCAGTTCGAAGAAACCCTGCCCTTCGAGTTCGGGGAATATGTCGCGCACAGTCCGGCCGAGGTAGCCGCGCGCACCGGCCGTCGCCACGTAAGCGTCATTGACGTACGCATAGACGTGGTCCGGCCCTTCGAGCACGGCGACGAAGCCCGGTATCTGCTGTAGCAGGCTTCGCTGGCGCCGGTTGCTGGCGCGAAGGCTGTCCTCCAGCGCCTTGCGCTTCGTGGTCTCGGTCAAGATGGAGATGACCCCGCCGATGCCGTTGGGCGCGGTATCGTCATCGATCGGGCTGAACCCATAGGTCCAGTAGGCATCCTCGACCCGGCCCTCGCGCAAGATCGGGACGTGCTGGTCCTCGTACCAGGTATGCCTGCCGCCGTTGCGGACCTTGGCGACCTCAGAGCCGATCACCGGCCAGATTTCACCCCAGCTTTCGGATGCCGGACGGCCGAGCGCGGAGGGATGGCGCTCCGGTCCCGCCGAGGGGACAAAGGCGTCGTTGTAGAAGAACGTCGCCTCCGGCCCCCAGAAGATGTGCATGGGGTGGTGGCTGTTGAGTAGCAAGCGCACCGCCGTGCGCAGGCCGGAGGGCCAACCCTCGGGCTTGCCGAGCGGCATCGTGGTCCAGTCGTAGGCGCGCATCAGCGTCGCCATCTCGCCCGCCCCGGCAAGGAAGTCGCAGCTACCCGACATCGGATCAGGCGCTGTCATGAGGGGGAGGAGACTGCTGCACCATCGCTTGCTGGGTGATCGGGGCCTTACCCATCTCGGCCCGCTCAAACTCCCGTAGGGCGGCCCGCACGACCTCGCTGATGCTGCTGTAGCGGCCGGTGGCAACGCACCCTTGCAGGAACACCCGCAGTTCCGGGGGCACGGAGATAGTGATGGTTTCGCGCACAGCCATATCGGATCGGTAACACGTCCACACACTGTCTTACACGTGACACATGCGTGATCCGGTTGCGGTCCCTATGCCGTCTGCTTCCCGGCAGGATCGGACGTTGGACGGTGCCTACGCCAACGTCCAAGTAGGGTCGATAGCAACCTGAACGACGTGTCGGCAATCCGACCGTTTTATCGGCACGCATGGCCTTATCTGGCAAGGTCTGAGAAGGGTGGGAACAGACCCTGACCCTTCGCCCTGAAAGGGGCGTTCCGCCTCCGGCTCGATCCGGTGGTTCGGACTCCTGGAGCCGATCCCGCGAAGCAGGCGTTGATATGAGTTCGACGCTGATGCTACCGAGCCGTCCTCGCCCATCTCAGGCTGTGAGATCCCTCAGCCTTTCGGCTAGGCTCGCCGACGCCAAGTCGCCGCGATTAAGGATCTGGCTAGCGCCGCGAAGCTTGCTTCGGTCGTCCGCCGAGAACTCCCGACCTGTTAGAACGATCACCGGGATGTCAGAGCAGCCGGGCAAGGCCCGAACGCCCTCTAGGAAGCCGAAGCCGTCCAGCACGGGCATGTTCAGGTCCACGATCACCACGTCCGGCTTGGCATTGGCCGCTTGCTGTAGCCCCTCCTCGCCGTCCGAGGCCTCCACGACCGACCAGCCGTCCTCCTCCAGGGTGGAGCGCATCGCCATGCGGGTCATGGCCTCGTCCTCGACCAGGAGCACGGTGCCGCGCTGATCCGTCTGGGTCAGCCTGAACTGGTTCACGATCTTGCCGAACCGCGACCAGTCGACCGGCTTCAGCATGTAGTCCGAGGCGCCGAGAGACGCCGCCAGCTTGCGCTGGTCGACGGAGGTGACCATCACGACTGGGATCGGCGCCAGCATCGGGTCCGCTTTGATCTGGCTCAGCACCGACCATCCGTCCACGCCCGGCATCATCACGTCCAGCAGGATGGCTCGCGGCCTCAGCTCCCGGGCAAGGTCAAGCCCGTTCCTGCCGTTTGTGGCCGTCCGTACCCGGAAGCCCTCGCGATGGAGGAACCGCGTGGTGAGTGCGAGCTGGTCCGTATCGTCGTCGATAACCAGGATGATGTCGCCCTCTGCTCCGCCATCGCCGATGACATCCGGATCGGGCGAGGCCTGCTCGTCGACGGGTGGAACGTAGGTCGCCGGCACGGTGAACGTGAAGGTGCTGCCCTGGCCGGGGACGCTGGACACCGAAATGGTCCCGAAGAGGATGTCGGCGAAGGCACGCGTGAGCGAGAGGCCGAGGCCGGTTCCGCCGAAGTTGCGGGTGGTGGAGGCATCAGCCTGCTCGAAGCGCCGGAACAGGCGTGACACCTGTTCGGCCGTCATGCCTATTCCGGTGTCTGAGACGGAGAACGATAACTGGTCGCCACCCGAGGCGTCCGTGATGCGAGAGGCGGCAACCTTTATGGTACCTCCCTCCGTGAACTTGGCCGCATTACTCAGAAAGTTGAACAGCACCTGTCGCGTCTTCGTCAGGTCGGAATGCATTCGGCCCAGCCCGGGGGCAAACTGCATCTCCAGGGTGTTGCCCTTCTTACCGACCAGCGTCGCGACCGAACCCGCGACGTCGCGGAGCATGTCCTCCACTGCGAAATCCTCGGCGTAGACTTCCATCTTGCCGCTCTCGACCTTGGAGAGATCCAGCACGTCGTTGATGAGCCCGAGCAGGTGACGGGCGTTGCGCTCGACCTTTCCGATGTCGGGCACGAGGTCCGACGCCGCGCAGCCGTCGGCGATCTCCTCGCCCATCATCTCGCTGTAGCCGATGATGGCGGAAAGCGGAGTGCGGAGTTCATGGCTCATGTTGGCCAGGAAGTCGCTCTTCGCCGTGTTGGCCTGCTCAGCTGCTTCCTTAGCGGTTTCCGCCGCCGCATGGGCGTCGGTCAACGCCGCCTCTCTGTCGACGAGGATGTGGTTCGCCGCGTTGAGCCGCTCGAGCGTTGCTTCGTTCTGCACGACGGACCGGCGCAGGGCATGGCAGATCCACACCATGGTCGCGCCGACCGTCACGTACTGGCACAGCAGGGCCACGTCGACACTACTGAGCATCCCGTCGCGCGTGTAGAACCAAGCGGCGATCAGGGTGGACAACGACAGTGCCAACGTCCCGGCACCCCAGCCGAAGGCCAGGGTGACGACCAAAAGGACCGGAATGTACAGCAGGAACGGTGCGACATGGGCTGGGGCCAGGAACCGAACGAATGTCATGGCACTGACGAGCAGCAGCGTGACACCGTAGTCGGCGACTGGCGAATGACGTCGGCGGGCGACCGTCCCGATCAGTTTGTGCAAGCTGCTCATGGGACGTGAGTGTCACGACCCAGGTGCTTTGGGAAGCGATCGGAACCTGACATTGCCCACGCCATCAGAACGAACGCCGCCACAAAATAATAGCTTCGGAGATTATACGCGACCGGTCTCGGCGTAAGGCGTTTTGACGTAAAGTGTCCTATCGTCGTCACAGGAATGACCGTGCGCGTTTCCAGCCTAGTTCCTTCAGAGCAAGCCAGCAGAAATCTATTTTTCTTGGATTTTAGTCCTGTGGCTTCGTATGTCGGATAAACGAACGTTTTTCCGACGAGAAGGTGGAGCGGCTCGTTGACGGCTCACCGCAACCGGATTTCTGTCGGGAAAATATGACTGGTTTTCTATTGCGGATAAAACGTACCTGAATCACTATCCCGACATGCTCGTCGG
>NZ_JAKSYA010000080.1:0-13812 GCF_022829485.1 Methylobacterium sp. J-059 | reverse complement strand
CAATCAGGTCGAGCGCCTCTGGGCCAGGCTCAAGGAATGGCGCGCCATCGCCACCCGATACGAGAAAACCGCCGCCAGCTTCATGGGCGTCCTCTGCCTCGCGGCCGCCCTCGACTGGCTCAAGCGATGACACGCCCTAGTCGTCAGGCGTTTGATAGACCTTAGTAGTGCCAGTCAGCGAGGACATCCCGCACATTATCTTTCGCTTCGCGTTTCGGCTGGAACGTTCATAACCGGCGGGAAAACGGTCGTTTTACTGACTGATACAGCCGTTCGTATAAGTGGATTTATGGGTCGCGTGGCGTCCGCTATCGACCCAACTTGGTCGTTGGAGTCCATTTCTATCGTCCTCGGAAACGGACATTCCCCAAGAAGGCTTACGGAACATGGCATGTGAAATTGTGTATCTTACGCCCAATACTTAATTCCATAAGTTATAAACATCAAGCATCCCGCAATAATAACTGCCAGACGCACCCATTCGGCTGGCAGAACTCTTATGAGATAACCACCCATAAACCCGCCTATAAGCGCTCCTAACAGCATGATGAGAGTTTGCGGCCAACTTATTGCGCCTTGAGCAATAAATATCGTCGTTGATGCGACGCTAACAATAGTCGCAAGTAAGTTTTTTAGTACCTTAACCGTGCGAATGTCCTGGCTGACACTGATCGACAAAAGTGCAGTCAGGATGACACCGAGTCCCGCACCGAAGAAGCCACCGTAGATGGAAGCCACGCCGATCATCGCAGGGCCGGTCAGCGCTGCTATGGGCCTGGGACCGCGTTTCGTCTGGCGAGCTTGGATTCTTGGTGCAAACACAAAGAGGAGTGTCGCAAACGCGATGAGAGCCGGTACCGGACCCGTGAATAGGGATTCGGGAAGCCAGAGCAGGAGAAGCGCACCGGACATGCCTCCGAAAAGGGATGCGGCGGCCAGCCAGGCAAGGCGTGCGTTAAGCGGCGGCCATCGTTCTGGATCCGCGAAGGTCGCGACGAGGTGACCTGGCATGATTGCCACGGCATTTGAAGCATTGGCGATCACGGGAGGCAGGCCGACTTGGAGCATGGCCGGAAAGGTGATGAGCGTTGCCCCTCCGGCCACCGCGTTGATCACACCCCCAGCCACTCCAGCTGTAATAAGAAGCATCGCCGTCATCCAGTCCATCGCTCACCTCCAGCGCGGGTTGTGATGGCTGCGAGACGAGATGTCTGGAACGTTTGTGACCGCTCTCAGGCAAGCTGGTAGCGGGAGGGGGTGGTCCCAAAGGCATGCCTGAACCAGCGGCCGAAATGGCTTTGGTCAGCAAAATCTGTCGCCGCAGCCACCTCTGCGGGGGGCGTACCCGTCCGCAGCATCTGACGGGCCTTATTGAGGCGAAGCATGCGCCTGTAAGCATGAGGTGGCATGCCGTGTTGGCGCGAGAAGCGGCGCGTGAAACCCTCTCGGCTCAAGCCAGCCTGGGCTGCGACGCAAGCGATTGACGCAGTCCCGGTAGAGGAAGGCATATCTAGGAAGAGTTCCGCCAGCGGCCTCGTCATACTCATCAGAGCTATGGAGTGGTCAGCGGGAACGTAAAGATTGAGGGATACCGTGTCTGGAGCACAATCAATCCCCTGGTGTGGGATGCCTGCAGGCAGGACGCAGGCGCTTCCAGCCGGTACATTGATATGGTAGCCGCCGACGAGGAATTGACGCCAACCGGTCAGAACGAATCTGATCTGCGTTTCTTGATGAAAATGTTGGACAAGAAATGCATTGCAGCCGGGACGGCATACAGCCAACTCGATATCTTGATTAACAACTGACCTCACGTAGCGCCATGACATGGGACCTCATCCTCTCGCATGATGGGACCGGCTACCCCCGTGGGGATAGTCCGCGACTGCGGTCAGGATGCCGCCCCGAGCACAGACGTCCGCTTCACGAGCTATCTCCTCCAAGAGCGGACTGGCAAAAATCCCCCCAACCCGGACGTTGGCCTCTACCTCAACAGCCAGGAACCGGACGTTCCGAAGATCGCCAAAGGGTCGAATGCGGTAGCAAATTGGCGGCGAGTGCATGGACAGCGTGGCGGCGAAGGCGCTCGACGTAGGTGGCGATCACGACGCCTGCCGCCTCCCACGGATCATCCAGGCGTCGCGATCGGCACGTGTAACGGCCAACTCCCTCTGCACCTCCTCAAGCCGGGCATGCATCTCGCCCGCATCGACGGCAATCTCGATCAGCAGTTCCTGTGCCTCGGCGAGCGCTGCGCGGAGTTCCGCGTTCTCGGTCGCGAGCGCCAGGACCAGAGCCGTCGTGTCGTTGCTCACTTTCGCCAACGTGATCCGGTCAACGGCTTATAGGCGAAACGTACGATTGCGGTTTGCGGGCTTCACCGAATGAGCTCGTCTTCGAAGGCAGCGAGCTTCCGTCCGGTCTTGATCGCCAGGTGGTACTGCTGGGCCGCAAGCGCATCATGGATCGCGACAAGATACGGAGCCGAGCCGGGGATCGTCTTCAGGATCTCGGTCGACTGCAGCACGAGGAGGTTCTCTGCCCCCGCCGCATTCTCATCGAGATAGATGACCTGCAGGGTCACGCAAAGCTTCTTACTCGCCGTGTCGGCGTCCGCTTCGCGGATGATCTCGCTCTCACGCAGGAACCTACACGGCGTCTCAACGAGGAAGACCGACCGCCGATCCCCGTTTCGGATCAGTGCTCCGTTGATGATCAACCGTTCTGAGGGCTTCAGTTCGATGCGTAGCGCCATGCCGGCAACTCCATTCTAGAGACGCCTCGACCATCAACACGATCTGTTAACGTTGTTTAAACTCCCGTGGGCATAATGATCCAATAACACGCGGTGAATGCTCGACCTGCTCGATTTGACAGGTCGATTTAACGCGTCGGTAGGTGGCGATATGTTTGTTCAGGAGGCCGGCAAAAAGCCGGTCCTCTGATCAAGTATGGATCTCATCTTATGTCCGGCGTCTCCCTCACCGCTGCTACCCGCCAGAACCTGCTCTCGCTGCAGGATACGGCGTCTTTGTCCTCGACCACCCAGAACCGCCTCTCCACCGGCAAGAAGGTCTCCTCGGCCCTCGACAACCCGGTCAACTTCTTCACGGCGCAGAGCCTGTCGAACCGCTCCTCGGACCTCGGCACCCTGCTCGACAGCATCTCCAACGGCGTGCAGACGATCCAGGCGGCCAACCAGGGCCTGACCTCGATCCAGAAGCTCGTGGACTCGGCCAAGTCGACCGCCAACCAGGCACTCGCCACGCAGATCACCACCACCGGAACGGCTGGCGCTGCCTTCTCTGCTACTGCCAACACTATCAATCTCGAAGTGAACGGCACCGCGGTCAACACCACGCTGACCACCAGCGACACCATCGACACGGCCATTGCCAAGCTGAACACCGCCGTTAACGCCCAGGGCGCGGGCAACGCGTTCAGCAAGGACGTGACGGGCACGAAGATCGTCGTCAACGCCACCGCCGATATCGAGTTCTCGTCGCCCGCTGATCAGGCCAACCTCGGCTTCACCAGCGGCACCGCGAACGCGGGTCCTCAGTACGGCACCGCCTCCACCGCCGGACAGAGTTCCAACCTAACGGTGACTGGCGTCACGGAGCGGAAGTCGCTCGCGACGCAGTACAACAGCCTGCTGACGCAGATCGACCAGCTCGCCAAGGACTCGAGCTTCAACGGCACCAACCTGCTGTCGAGCAGCGCGGCTTCGAACAAGCTTCATATCTCGTTCAACGAGAAGGACACCTCGAACCTCGACGTTCAGGGCGTCGATGCCACCTCGGGCGGTCTCAACCTGACGTCGATCACGGGCAACTCCGGCTCGACGGCGGACGGCAAGGGCAACTTCCTGCTCGACGCCTCGATCAACTCCACGCTCAGCAGCCTGACGAGCGCATCCACGACCCTGCGCTCGCAGGCCTCGACCTTCGGCTCGAACCTGTCGGTGGTGCAGAACCGTCAGGACTTCACCAAGAACCTCCAGAACGTGCTCGACACCGGCGCCTCCAAACTCACCGATGCTGACCTGAACGAGGAGGCCGCGAACTCCCAGGCTTTGGCGACGCGCCAGTCGCTCGGCATCTCGGCCCTCTCGCTGGCCAACACCGCGCAGCAGGGCGTGCTTCAGCTCCTCCGCTAAGTGCTTCCAACCACCACGACGCGATGAAGCGACCGGGGCATCGCCCCGGTCGCTTTTTCGTTGCTGCTTGAGAGGTGTGAACCATGCCGTATCAGCGCTCAGAGGTCCCTCCGGCACGCTGCAGAGGCTCTGTAACGTCTCTGTCAGTAGGGGGCGCGCGCTCCTATGAGCAGGGCATGAGCCGCCGCGCCTGTTCCTGCCCCCCCGCAAGACTGACCTTCGTGTAATCCCCCGGCCCCAGGCGTCACAGGCAGCCGTTATCAGCCTGCGTCAGTGCTGCAGCGTGATCCACCGTAACCCGTCCTCTCTCCGTGATGACGTACTCTCTGCGCCCATGGCCTACGTCACGGTGGGATAGGACTATGAGCCCTCGCACCAACAGGTAGGCGTTCAGCGTGTCCCATCGCCCATAGGCGCGCGGACCACGATCAAATAGTCGCAGCCGTTTCAAAGCATGCGCAGAAATTGTGTCATTCATCAGCCCACAAGCACTCGCACACCTAAGCGCGTCTACTAGTCATCCTGCAACGAGGCTTCTACATAGGGCATGGTTGCAGCCTCACTGAACACCCTGAGACATGGGTGTCCCCTGCCGTTCGTCATACCGTCCGGCTGCATGTTAACACCGCATGGCTCTGATCGGCTCCGCCACCCGCTCGGCAGCTCGCAAGCCACGGGTGTGAGAGCGATCCTGCCGCTCCGGCAGCTTCTTTGACGGTGCCGTGGGCTCTGTTTTCCCCGTATTTAACACCCTCTTATCCGTGGGGTGCATCGGTTTGCACCCACCCCCCTCGGCCGAGAGTCGGCGTCCGCGTCGCATCCATGCCTGCCATTCCCGGCTGATGATGCGTAGCAGGTTCGGCTCGTTCTTGCGGCCCTGATGCCGGCGCTCCTGGATCGTCAGTAGGCCGTCGCCCTCGGCGAGGCGGATCGCGGCCTGGGCCAGCCGGCGGCACACACCAGCACGCGCTGCGATGGCGTCGATGCAGAGCCCGCACACGCCCTTGCCCGTTACCTCGTCGCCGACGATGCGTAGCACCGCGAGCTGCCCGGTCGTGAACCTGCTGGCGAGGGCCGGCGGCATCGGGCCAGAGCAGGCCAGCAACCGGCGACGGTCTCGCGAGGCTGATCTATCAGGCGAGACGGCCGCCCGCCGAGGTGGGAACAGACTCGCACGGCCGGCGGGGATGCCAACGGGCCGGATGCCCTCTCGGATCGCGCTGCGGCGCCCGTGGAGGCGTTCGGCGAGCGCCTGGGCCTCCGCGTCGCCCAAGGCACCTGACCCGTGCCCCTGCCAAACCTGGCGCGATAGCTCATCCATCTGCGCAAGCGTTCGCGCGCCGTCGATCGCGGCGGCCATAGTCGCGTGAAACATCACTCACAGCCCTGCTTGGGCCGCGTCAAAGCAGGGGGCTCGGCGTGAACCATCCCCGGCAAAAGGCAAAGCGCCATCGTCTCGGGAAGCGATCCCGATTGACTCCCGGTGGGAGCTATGGCTTCTGAGGGGAAGTGACTGGTCCCCAAAGGCCCTACGATTTCGACGGCCCTGCATTTGGCGATGCGGGGCCGTTGGCGTTTTGGTCTTAGGTCTTTCTCGCGGCCTTGATCCCTTGTTCCAGCCGGCTCACGACTCGCACGGGCGAGCGCAGACGGTTCGGGCCATGTCGGCGGGGCGAGGCTGCGAAGTCAACGCCCCTGCACCAAGCCATCGGCTGTGACACCCTGATCACCATGTTCGGCATTCTTGACGCCTCGCCGATCTAGCCCTAGGTGCCCAGCGCTATCACATGTAGTATCAGAACGTGAGCCAACGAGCGAAACTGATCGCCGACATTCGCAACAATCCGAAGGGGGTTCGGTTTGAGGATGCCTGCAAGGTTGCAAAATGGCTCGGCTTCACGAGCGAAGGCGGCAGTGGTTCGCACAAGGCTTTATCGCGGCCTGGTGAGGAAACTGGCCTGAACTTTCAGGAGCGAACCGGCGGGGTAATCCCACCGTATCAAGCCAGACAGCTTATCGCGATGTTGGACAAGTACGAGGACGAGGTCTGACAATGCCTCAGCATTACCCTACGGAAGTGTTTTGGAGCGACGAGGACGAGGGGTTTATCGCGATCGCTCGCGACCTTCCCGGCTGCTCGGCTTTCGGGGAAACCCAGCTCGAAGCGTTGGACGAGTTGGAGCACGCTATCGCAGCGTGGATCTCTGCGACGCAGACGGCTGGGAATTCGGTTCCCGCCCCATCTCGGCGGCAGACCGATCCGACACACAGTGGCAAGCTCCTCCTGCGCCTGCCGCGCACCCTACATAGCAAACTCGCGGAAGAAGCTGAGAGAGAGGCCGTGAGCCTCAACCAGTATGTCGTTTGCCTCCTGGCCGAAAACAATGCTGCGCATGTCGTGAGCAAGGCTATAGCAAATGTTGCTAGTCAAATCGTCCTTTTAGGTATGCCCGGAAGGCAACCGGCCTTTCAAACCTTTCCGACCGGTTTTGACCTTCGCCAAATTGATCTATCAGGATCTCGCATCAGCAAGCATTATGTAACTGGTACGCCCTCAAGTCTTAGTCATTTTTTGCCCATCGCAGGTGAATGACAATGGCAGAAGCGCTCCAATATGAATTTTCGTTCAAGGAACTTGCTGAAGTTCTTATCAAGAAACAAGGCATTCATGACGGGATATGGGCGATCGGATTTAACTTGAATATCGGCACCGGTCTTATGGGCCCTAACCAGAACCAGAGCTATCCGTCCGCCATGGTTCAAGTCACGTCCGCGATCCTCAATCGCGTAGACGCGGGCACCAATCCTCTTCCGCCCTCAGCCGTTGACGCTGGAATTTGCAATCCCCGCCCAAGTCGAGCGGTCGAGGAAGGAGCGCCAACGCGTACACGGAAGCGCTCACTGTAGTGAGAGAGGGAATTATAGCTCTCAGGTCACTGTCCTCGGTAGCGCTTCGTACCAATCGACTATGGCCTGTATCAGGCCTCTATCGCTGGTGATCTCTTGGGTCTTGTCGTGGGTTTCAAGATAGCCGGCGTTTTTGATGCCAGGGTGTGTGACCTCAAATGAGCTGCGGCCCTTCACGGTAACGACGAAGCCCAAACCACTCCCTGCATTTAAGAACAGACCAGGATATTCGCCAGTCACTTCGCAGCGCCGACCATTTCGAACGACGTAGTTCCCCACCTCACGCTTTAGCTCAACCCACGTCAAACGGGTTTGCTCTTGCCGATCGCGCTCAGCTTTCTCGCGTTGGCGGATTGCCTCATCTCTTTGTTCCACGAACTCAGAAAAATCGAACCGAGACATGAGCCCGCCTGTCCGCTGCTGATTAGCTAAGCAGCGAACTTAACAGACGGGCGGAGGCTCGACTATGCTGCACAGCAACGGGTGCGTGAGGCTTGCAACGCTGCGCCGCTGCGCCCATTCCGCCACTATGATCCGATCCGAACTCGTTCAGCGCCTCGCCGACGCGAACCTGCAACTCTACGCGAGAGATTGCGAGGCCGTGGTCGATGCCATCATAGGCCGGATCGTGGACGCCATCGCAGCCGGCGATCGTGTCGAGCTGCATGGGTTCGGCTCCTTCACCGTCGTGGAGGCGCTGGCGCGGATGGGGCGCAATCCGCGGTCCGGCGCCTCCGTTGCCGTCGAGGCCAAGGCCAAGCTGTGCTTCAAGGCCGGCAAGGACATGCGGGACCGGCTGAACCCGGCAGCGTTTAAGCGATGCGTAGGTTGGTGGTTCGCAGATCGAGTCTGAACCAACCTGGGGTGGCGCAATTGAGGGGCATGGGACCCATCGTCGTCATCGCTGCCTCCGCTGGGGGGCTTACCTCGATCAAACAGATCGTGGCCGCGCTACCGGCATCCTGCTCGGCATCGGTTTTCATCGTCTGGCACACCGGCAACCGTCCCAGCATCCTTCCTAATATCCTGAGCATGACGAGCCACCTGCCCGTCGGACACGGGGAGGATGGCGAGCCTATCAAGGCTGGCCGCGTCTACGTCGCCCCGCCCGACAAGCACATGCGGTTGGGTTTCGGTTCGATCTGGCTGGATCAGGGAAGCAAGGTGCACTTCGCCCGTCCAGCCGCCGATCCCTTGTTCATGTCAGCTGCTGAGACCTACGGCGAACGCGTCGTTGGCATCGTCCTCAGCGGCTATGGCGGGGACGGCGCGGATGGACTGGCCACCGTCAAGGCACGCGGTGGCTTGGCTCTTGTCCAGAAGCCCCAGGAGGCAGAGCAGCCCTCAATGCCCTGGGCAGCACTCATGGTTGACCATCCTGACGCCAGCCTGCCAGTCACAGAGATCGCTGCTCGCGTGGCTGCATTGACGTAAGGATGAGCAGCCGTGAATTTGACCGTTGGTGTGCTACGCTCCGCAGATGAACGCCGACAGCGTCACGCCCTGGTTTGTCGCCGTTGGTGCTTCGGGCGCCGAGGGCCTCACCGATATTAAGGCGCTGCTGCAGGTCTTGCCCCCGGATCTGCCCGCCGCGGTGCTGATCGTGCTCCACCGCTCGTGGGACCACATCAGCCACCTGCGTGAAGTGCTGGCCCGGGACTCGAACCTGCCGATCGTCATCGCGGCGCAGGGCGAGCGCTTCGAGGCGGGGATGGCCTATATCGGCAAACCGGCGGATCACCTTACGCTGGCTGCCAGAAGCTTCGGCGAGATCGTGGACGATCCGCATCGCCTGCATGGCAACCGGACGGTGGACCTGCTGTTCAAGTCGGTCGCTGTCCATGGCGGACACCGCATGATCGGCGTGGTCCTGTCGGGCTCCCTGGATGACGGCGCACGCGGTCTCGCCGCCATCCACGCCGCAGGTGGCTTGACGATGGTGCTGACGCCGGGCACCCCACGAAGGCCGGGCATGCCGGAAAACGCGATCGACTATGATGGTCCAATCGACGTGATCGGAAGCCCTGCCGACCTCGCCGGGGCCATTGAGAGGGCTGTTCGATACGGGTGACGGTTAGGAGCAGGCCCGTCCCCCGATCTGATCACGGGGTGACGGGTGCGTCGTCCATCTCACCAGCGAACCGGTCCTGAGCCCGGCTTGCCGGCAAGGTGGCTGCGATCGGTTACTGGCAAGTCAACGGTGTGGGGCTTTGCCCCCCTCCCTTGCTAAGCCCCGCTATTCCGTCGCGGTCAGCCCGCCCTTCGTCTGCATCCGGGCTCGGACTCTGCGCGCCATAGCTCTGATCCGCTCCATGCTGGCCTGCCGGTCATAGCCGTCTGCGACCAGCCCCTCGACCAAGCGCCGGGAGAACTCCACGGCGGCCTTGTGATCGAGCACGAGCACGTCGAGGTAGATCCCCATCAGCACGGCCGCCACGTCGTCGCGCTCGGGCGTCTTGGCGTCGGCCAGCTTCGCTCGGTAATTGGCCTGGTAGTCTCGCTGCTTGCGCTTCCGGCGCCGGTATCGCGCCAGGTCCTGCTGATCGTGCCAGTCCATCGCACAGGGCTCCTCTGGTGCCTGTGCTGATGGATCATCGCCAGAACGACGAAAGTCGGGAGCAGAAAACGCGCTCCTACGTACTTTCACTCCGGGGTGGTCGCGGCCCCTCGCCATGCTCCTGGTCGGCTCCCGAAAACCCGGTGAGCGCACCCGGTTTCGGTCTTGGTATCTTATAGGGGGTGATCGGGTGAGATCACGGGGTGAGCAAAGGCGGTGAGGTCGATGCCGGCAATGATCCGCCAACACGGAGCTGCTTACCCCAACAGCGCGAGGATCTCGTCGTCGGTGGGGAGTCGGCTCGATCCATGCCGCAGACCGTCTATCCACTCGTCAATTTCGAGGCGGTCCCATCGCAACAGGCCGTTGCCGAGGTCGATCGGCGGGACAGGGCATACCCGCATGAAGCTCGGGACGGAGAAGCTGCAATAGGCGGCAGCCGGCGACCGGCGCATGAGCCGCGGCCAGTTGGGGAGTGGGGGGCGCTCGCGCCTCATCAAATCGAGTGGTGAGGGCCGATAGAATGATCCGCTGAAGAGCAGACGGCCACGGGAGCCAGAACCGAGTGCGCATACATCCGGCGTTGCCCTGTCCCGGCATCATGGCCGCATCCGATCAAACGACGAGGTCACAATCGGCATACTGATCAAATGAAGTCGATGTGGTTAATGATTAATGAACCGTTTATCGGATGCGCGGTTCAGAGGATAACCGGTCGATTGCGACCGCGTCAGCGCGGAAGCCATCACATGTCTCGTATTGCTATCTGGGCCGTTGCGGCCTGCCTGACTGGCATCCTCCTCGTCCCAGCCGAGGCTGCAAGAAAGCGGGTTCAAGTGCCCGATAAATACGATGGCAGTTGGAGCATCACGGCCGTCACCGAGAACGGACCGTGCTCGGCCAGCACAAGCTATCAGGTTCAGATCCAGGACAGCCACGCTTCGATCCCTGGCGACGACATGAACATCGACGGGGGCGTCTCAATGGCCGGAGCGGTTGAAGCCACGATCACGCAGGGCTCGAACAAAGTGCCGATCACCGGAAGCCTCACTGCGAAAGGCAGCGGCAGTGGAACGTGGCGCGCTTCGGGTGGACTCGTGGAATGCAGTGGGAACTGGAGCGCGCGGCGCGCAGGATAGTCGCTCACTACTTCGTTCAAAAAGCGAGAGCGGTTGGCCACGAGCGATGCCGGCCGCCCGATCTGGTTACAAGCTAGCGGGCGCGTCGGCTATCTGTGTCCCGGCGTTTCACGAAGAACCCGCTCTATCATTCCAGGGTTGTCGAAACGTGATCCTGCTGCCGATCGACCTCGACCCGAATGCCGCGTCCGGCCAACAGGATCTCCGTCAGGAACGCGCTGAGTGCGCAAACCGTGAAAATGAGCCCGGCCCCGAAGCAGGCGAACAGGACCGAGGCGGCAGCGGCATCACGCAGCGCGCCCACGAACAGCGTCAGGATTGAGCCGAGGATCATCACCGCACTGAGACACGCCATCACCACAGCCACGTCGAGCAGGAACGAGCGCCGCCGCAGGAAGGATAGCTGCCGCGAGAGGTGGCGTGCTTCGGTAGCGTCAGCCTTGTCCAACTCCTTGGCAGTTGTGTTCACTTTGTCCGCGATCCGGGCGAGACGGGTCGAGAAAACGTTGAGCATTTGAGCAAGAGCTGTAAGTACGAAAGCCGGCGCCAAGGAAACCTGAATGATATGAGCAATGTCGTCGGGTGAATTTCCGCTGAGCGTAATGTCGAACAAGGCCATGGCTCAGCTCTCAACCCCTTGTGCCTTCCGCTCTTGGAACCGGATACCAGCCCTTTCCCTGTTGTCAGGGATGAATTTAAGGCCAGCAGTCATGACTTGAGATCCGCTACTGCAACGACGGCTGCGGCCACAAACGCTGCAACGGCACAATCCTCGAACGCATATTCCAGGCCTGCCATCTCAAGCAGCCGAACCGAGGTGATGAGCACGACAGCCACTGCGATCGCTACCAATCGGCTCATGACGCGGTTCATCCGATGTGCTCGGCATGCTGCATCAGTCGGCTCCCCGCTTCGCCCCGTGAACGATCTGCTGCAGCAGCGATGGGAGTGGGACGCCGTACTCATCCAGCAGGAAGGCGGCGCTGAGCAGCGTTCGAATGTGCTGATCGGGGACCGGCCGGTTCATGATCTACGCGTCCAGCACCTGATCGGCGAGGAGGCCGGCGAGACGCGACACCTCGGATAGGCGCTCAAGCGAGGAGGTCATGACTTCCGCTCCCGGAACCGGATACCGGCACCGCCCCCGTTCTCGGGGATGAATTCGAGGCCAGCAGATCGGAACGCCTCCTCGATCGCATGAAGCGTAGCGGTCTTCGTGGACATCAGCGGCCCGTCCATCCGCTCGAGCCGCTTGATCGTCTCTATTGAGACGCCAGCCCGCTCTGCAACGGTGGACTGATCCCAGCGGAGGAACCCCCGTGCGGCCCGTAGCTGCTCGGCTGTCAACATTTTTGCTCCTGAAGGGTCCAGCATTACCCCTGAGGTGTTGACACCTCATGGCCTGCCTATTACACATGAGGTGTAACACGAGACGCCGCAAGGTTCAAACCGATGCGCTACGCCAACCTCATCCCCGCCTCGCACATCGCCCGCAGCGCCGACGCACGCCTGACCGCCGATGCCCGCCGCGCCTTCATCGCCACAAAGGCCGCCGTCGTCTCCGCCACCGAGAGCGCCAAGCGCTTCGCTCGCACCGAGGCGCTGGTGAACCGGGACGGCACGTTCAACCGCTCCAGCATCATGCGCGCTGCGATCCGCTCGGCACAGGCCCGGATGGAAGTGACCGGCGACGCCTGGGGCGTGTGCATGTCCTACGCCCTCAAGGGCGCCTGGGCCGCCGCTAAGGCTTCCCGCGCCTACCGCGCGCACTGAGGGCCGGACCGATGGCCGCCGACCTGATCCGCTCCCCCGCCGTCCGCCTGCTGCACGCCCGGCAGGATCACGCCATCTGCCTGCGGCTCGCGGCCTCCTACCGGCAGCGCATCGCAGCCGGCGAGCGCGACCAGCTCGCGGCCCATGCCTGGGCGCTCGGCCTTGCTCGCCGCTGGCGCCTCGTCGCCGCCGAACTGAGCGGGGCGCACTGATGGCCGACCTCTCCCGCCGTGGCGTCCTCGGCGCCTTCCTCGTCCTCGTGTCCTCGCGGGTGCCGGCCATCGCTTCTGACGGCGTGCTGCCGGCGATCCGCTGGGCCGAGACCGCCGACGCCGCCTATTCCGCCTCAGGGCGTGTCGCGGCCGACCTGGCTGCCGCCGGCCAGCCGATGCCCGCCGGCTGGCGCGCCTACCGCACGTCCTTGGCCCGCGTCCGCCGTCTGGCTCGCCTCGACCTCTACGCTCTGACGCCGACCACACCCGAGACCGCCGCGGCGCTTGCCGCCTACCACACCGCCCGCGGCGAGCGCGCCGGTAGCGCAGGTGCCCGACGTGCCGCCCGTCGCCGGCTTCGCAAGGTGTTCGCCCGGCCCGGTGCCGTGTTGCCGCCCCACCTAGGCGCTGGCACGCGGCCCCTGTCAGCCTCCGCGAGCGCCGAGATAGTTCAGTGAGGAAGCAGGATGAGCGCTCCTTCGAAGCGCGGTCAGCAGATCGCACGGCGGCCGATACCGCCGGATGCCTTAGCGTATCGCGTGCCGGACGCTGCCACGATGATCGGCGTATCCAAGTCGAAGGTCTGGGCCATGATCGCGGCGAACGAATTGCCGGCTCGCAAGATCGGCGCGGCCACCGTGATCCGACACGAGGATCTGAAGGCGTTCATCAACGCTACCAAGCCTGTCGTTCGGCATACCCCGTGATGTCGAACGAGCCGCGTCAGCCGCCGTAGCCGCCGGCCCCCTCCCCCTTCGCCTTTCCCGCCTGCCCTCACGAGCCCTCTGGAGCCCGACCGATGTCGCACGTCCATTTCCCCGATTTCAGCCAGTCCGTTCGCCCGGTCCTCCTCGACGCCGAGCGCATCGCCCTCCATGCGGACCCCATCCTCCCAGCTAGCGAGCGTCGTTCCGAGGCATGGAGCGGGTTTCAGGTCGCCCCCAGCGGTCAGACCCCGATGCGCGCCGAGGCCGATGGGGCGAAGGTACTGGCTGAAATCGGTGAAATGGACGTGCTACATCGGTCGGGCCCCAGTGGGCTCGTGAGGCGAGGCCGGAGAGGAGG
>NZ_JAKSYA010000074.1:0-9057 GCF_022829485.1 Methylobacterium sp. J-059 | reverse complement strand
CAGGCTGTCGAGCGGGCGCCCGCGCAGGGCCTCGATCACCGCCGGGGTCACGTCCACCAGCTCGTAGCGCGCCAGCAGCCCCTCCGGCGTCGACAGCTCCGCCCCCGCCTCCACGGCACGCGCCGTCGGACCCGAAGCCGGAAGAACCGAGCAGCCCGACACCGCGAGCGCAGTGAGCAGGAGCAGAGGGAGGACGCGCATCCAGGATCGCCTGATCGTTTTCGAGGCTTCGACGCCTAGCCGAACGGAAGCCCCCTGTCCGTAGCGGGGCGGACACACTGAGCCGCGCAGGCCCGGATCGAGGGTGATGATCCCCGCTGCACACACGAAGCCGTCGCGATCCGATGGTCGGAGGGCAGGGGATGCCGCCCGCCGGAAGCGCGATCTGGTTTTCGTACAAATGAAGCTCTATGGGATGGCAATCGAGCCGCCCCGCGATACATCGCACGACTTGGAAAAACTTCCTCGCTCATGAGGCTGCCCCTCTCCTACACACCGCCGGACTTGCAGGCCGAGCGGCCCGGCACGGTGCGCCGACGGCACGTGTTCTTCATTCCCGGCTACGACCCGGAGGCGCGGACCCGCTATCGCCTCCTGTTCGTGCGCGAGCTCCTCCGGCACGCGAAGCGGTTCGGCGATCCGCGGCCCGACATCTCCCCGGCGGTCCTCAGCCCGGACGGCCTCGTCCAGAGCTGGACGGTCGGTCCGGGCCGGGATCCGGGGCGTGCGGCGACGTCCTACGACGTGCTGCTCTGGGACGACCTCGTCGCGCGGGATTTCCGCCGGCCGCGGGTCCTGAGCGTCCTGCTGCTGGTCGTCGGCACGCTGCATGCCCTGCTGCGCGGGCTGATCTTCCGGTTCTACCGGCTCAACTGGCTCTACGGGAACGTGGTCATCTACCCGTTCGTCATGGTCGTGCTGCTCACGGCCCTGTCCGCGGCGATCGGGACGATGGTGCACGCCCATCTCGGCGACTGGTTCGGGCACAGCCTCGGCTGGCCGCCCTGGGTGACCCTGCCCCTCGCCGTCGTCGCCGGGATCGCCTGGATCGTCGCGATCGAGGCGTTGCTCAACCGGTTCTTCTTCTGGCAGCTGCTGAACGACTGGGTGTTCAACTGGCAGCACGGAAACGGCTGGCGGCGCGACTACGCGGAGCGGCTCGAGGTGTTCGCCGACCGCGTCCTGGCGCGGATCGCCGAGGCCGAGGCCCGCGGCGAGCGGCCGGACGAGGTGATGATCGTCGGCCACTCCACCGGCGGCCTCACGGCCGCCGAAGTCGCCGCCCGGATCCTGGCCCGCGCCCCGAAGCTCGGGGCGGACGACATGGCCCTCGCCCTGGTCACGCTCGGGTCCGGCCTGCCCCTCGTCGCCGCGCAGCCCTTCGCCGATCACGTCCGCGCCGAGGTCGCCACGCTCATCGCCTCGCGCCGGATCGTCTGGCTCGACGTGCAGGCGCCGCAGGACTGGATGAACTTCCCCGGCTTCAACCCCGTGCTCGACCTCGACCTGCCGCTCGCCGGCGGCCCGATCGCCAACCCGCTGGTGCGCTCCGCGCAGGTGCGCGACATCCTCACGCCGGAGACCTACGCCAAGGTCTGCCGGAAGCCGTTCCGGATGCATTTCCAGTTCCTGATGTCGAACGAGCGGCCCGGCCCGTACGACTATTTCCGGATGGTGCTGGGGCCGCAATTCCTCCGCGACCGGGCGGTCCGCCCGATCGTCGCCGACCTTCAGCCCAGCCTTCGAAAGGGCGCCGGCTGAGACGCGGCCGTTCTCCCCTCGGGCGGGCGGCGTGCTATCCGTCCGCTGCGATCCCGCCGCCGAACCCGAACCCGGAGCCGCAGCCCCGTGAGCCCGTCCCGATCGAACGACCAGGCGGGGCGGCCCGCCGCGCAGGTGCTCGTGGTGATGGGGGTCTCGGGCTCGGGCAAGAGCACGGTGGCCGCGCTGGTCGCCGAGCGGCTCGGCTGGATCTTCGTCGACGGCGACAGCTTCCACACGCCCGAGCACGTCGCCAAGATGCATGCCGGGCTCGCCCTCGACGACGCGGACCGGGCGCCCTGGCTCGCCTCGATCGCGGTCTGGATCCAGCACCGGCTGGAGCGGGGCGAGTCCGGCGTGATCGTGTGCTCGGCCCTGCGCCGCGCCTATCGCGAGGTGCTCACCGGCGGCTCGCGGCGGGTGCGGATCGTCTACCTCGACGGCAGCCGGGCGCTCATCGCCGGCCGGCTGGCGGGTCGTCACGGGCATTTCATGGCGCCGGCGCTCCTCGACAGCCAGTTCGCGATCCTCGAACCGCCGACCGCCGACGAGCACCCGATCGTCGTCGGGATCGACGATCCCCCCGAGACGGTCGCGGAGCGGGTCGTCGCGCAGATAAACGGGACCGGAAGTGAATCCGCATGAGCGCACGGCGCATCGACCTCGTGATTTCGGACGTCGACGGCACCCTCGTCGGCACCGACAAGAGCCTGAGCCCGGGGACGATCGCGGCGGTGGCGCGCCTGCACGCCGCCAGCATCGGCTTCACCGTGGCGTCCGCCCGCCCGCCGGTCGGCCTGCGCGGCCTCGTCGAGACCCTGGCGCTCCGCCTGCCGATGAGCGCCTTCAACGGCGCGACGGTGGTCGGCCCGGACCTCGCCGTGATCGAGGAGCGGCTGATCCCGGAGGCCACCGCCCGGGATGCGGTCGACCGGCTCGTCGCCGCGAAACTCGACGTCTGGGTCTTCGCCGACGGCTCGTGGAGCCTGCGCGACCCGGCGGGGGCCTATACGGACCTCGAGCGCCGGACCCTCGATGCCGAGCCGAACGTGGTCGCCGACCTTTCCCCCCTGCTGGGCCGCGCCTCCAAGCTCGTCGGCGTCAGCCGGGACCACGCGCACCTGGCCGCCTGCGAGGCCGAGATCGGCGGTGCCCTGGAGGGCCGCGCGGTCGTGCACCGCTCCCAGGCCTACTACCTCGACGTGACGCCGCCGGGCATCGACAAGGGCGGCTTCGTGGACTGGATGGCGCAACATCTTGGCATCGCGCGCGACCGCATCGCCACCTTCGGCGATGCCGGCAACGACGGGGCGATGTTCGCGCGCAGCGGGGTTTCGGTGGCGATGGGCAACGCCGAGGAGGCGGTGAAGGCGGCGGCCACCGACCTCACCGACACCAACGATGCCGACGGCTTCGCCGAGGCGGTCGATCGGCTGATCCTGCCCTGACGCCCGGAGGGCGACGTCTGTGGCATGCCGGGCACAGGCCGGCGCCCCCGGTCTCGTCGCCCACCGGCGACCGCATCCGAGCCGCTTTCCGGCCTCATTTGACCCCGACCTAGCTTGACCAGAACAAGCGGGACCGGGTCTTCAGGATGCATCGACGCCTTCTCCTCGCCGCAGCTCTGGCGGTCGTGACCGTCCCGGCCATCGCGCAGGGAGCCCGCGACAACATCGATGCGCTGATCGAGCAGCACGCGAAGGCGAACGGCGTCCCGGCGAGCTTCGTCCACGCGGTGGTCAAGCGCGAGAGCAACTACAACCCGAAGGCCAAGGGCGGCAGCGCGCTCGGGCTGATGCAGATCAAGCCCGCCACCGCGCGCAGCCTCGGCTACCAGGGCGACGCCGCCGGCCTCCTCGACCCGGCGACGAACCTCAAATACGGCGTCGCCTACCTCGCCGGCGCCTACCGCACGGCGCAGGGCAACATCACGCAGGCCTACGGCTACTACAATCGCGGGTACTATTACGCGGCCAAGCGCCAGGGCATCTCCACCGAGGTCGCCTCCGTGGTCGCCCCGGTCGCCGCCTCGGCGAGCGCGGTTGCGAGCCTGTTCACCGGCGCCCCCCCGGCCGACCCCAACCTCGCCGCCGCCAACGTCGCCCTGGCCTATGCGCCGACCGCGGCCGCAGCACCGGCCGAGACCGTCGCGGTGCCGCTGCCGCCCCGTCGCCCCGCTGCCTTCGGCGCCGGCGATTCGGTGGAGATGGCGAGCCTGCGGCCGACGCAGGATCCGGCGGCCGATCAGCCCCAGGCCGATTCGGCCGGCGCGGCCCAGACCGTCTCGGTGCCGCTGCCGCCGCGCCGGCCCGATGCCTTCGGCGCCCCGGTCCAGGTGGCCAGCGCCGACCTTTCCAACCTGACCCTCGCCGCGACGCCGGCAGCGCCGACGCCGGCCGCCGCCACATCGGTCGATCCGGCGGCGGACACGGTGGCGGTGCCGCTGCCGCCGCACCGCCCTTCGGCCGAGCGTCTCGCCGCCGTCGTACGGCCCGCGGCGCCCCGCAGGACACCCGCCGGGGAGCCCGTCCTCGAAGCCACCGCACTCACCACCGAGTGAGAGAATCAGGCATATCGCGCGGGAAAACTGCACCCGTTGTCCCTACAACGATCGGCGCGCCGGGTTGACCGCGGGACCGCAGCGCAACACATACGGGGCGTCGGACGAGAGGACCGGTGAGGCGGACGCATTTTGCGTCGCAGCATCGCAACCGCTCGAATTCCTTGAGACGAACAATCATGCACCGAGGGCAGGGGTGCGCCGGACGTCTCGCGAGAGATCGGGCGTGACCGCGTCATGGCCGCCCTCACGCGAGGTTCGCGGCGCATGACTTGCGTCGGGATGGCCGAGAGGCCGGTCTCGCGCTTGGGATCAATCGGAAAGCGGACGACGCCATGGCCGGCGCGGTGGAACAAGAATCACTCTTCCTGAACGACCTCGGTCGTCGGGTCCGCCATGCGCGCACGGTTCGCGGGCTGTCGCGCAAGCTGCTGTCGCAGACGTCGGGCCTGTCCGAGCGCTACATCGCCCAGCTCGAGGGCGGGCAGGGCAACGTCTCGATCATCCTGCTGCGGCGCGTCGCCGACGCCATGGGCGTGCGCCTCGACGACCTGATCACCGGCAACGACGCGATTCCGGATTGGCCGGTGCTGCGCGACCTGCTGGGGCAGGCTTCGCCGGCGCAGATCGCGGCCGCCAAGGAAGCGCTCTCCGGCGGCCCGCGCGACGGCAGCATGCCGCGCCCCCGCGTGGCGGTGGTCGGCCTGCGCGGTGCCGGCAAGTCCACGCTCGGGCGGATGACCGCGGAACGCCTCGGCTGGCCGTTCATCGAGCTCAACGCCGAGATCGAGCGCGAGAACGCGCTCTCGGTCCAGGAGATCTTCGCGATCTACGGGCAGGAAGGCTATCGCCGGCTCGAGCAGGCGGCGCTGCGGCGCCTGACCGAGCATCCCGGTCCGCTGGTGCTCGCGACCAGCGGCGGCATCGTCGCCGAGCCCCTGACCTACGACCTCCTGCTGCAGGCGTTCTTCACCGTCTGGCTCAAGGCCCGGCCGGAGGAGCACATGCAGCGGGTCCGCGACCAGGGGCACCTCGCCATGACCGGCGACCACGCCTCGGCGATGCTGGAGCTGCGGGCGGTGCTCGCCAGCCGCGAGCCGCTCTACGCCCGCGCCTCGGCGACGGTCGACACCTCCGACGTCCCCGTCGAGGTGATGGTCGATCGCCTGACGCAAACGATCGAGGCGCGCTTCCAGGCGCAGGCGGCGACCGCCTGAGGGTTGCAATGCCGTGCCCGGCGTCTCGCGCCGACCCTTGATCGTGGGCCGGCGTCACCCCAAGCTTTCGGCGTGCGTCGGGCGACGACCGGGCATCGCCGGTCCGCAACCGACCCGTGATCATCCGTGACCCGGCGCGACCCGGCCGGGGCGCCCCGGCGCCGACCGGCCATCGGGCTTCGTCCCGCGCCACCGAGGAGCATACCATGACTGGCAGTCACGCCCTCGGGCGTCCCGTCGCCGACGGGCTCGCCGGCACCGTCGATCCGGTCTGGTCGCGCCTGCGGGCCGAATCCGAGGCGGTGATCCGCGACGAGCCCCAGCTCGCGTCCTTCATCGTGGCGACGATCCTCAACCATACCAGCCTGGAGGGCGCGGTCTCGCACCGGGTCGCCGCAAGGCTCGGGCATCCTGCGCTGCCGTCCGAGCTCGTGGCGCATGCCTTCCACGAGGCGATCCAGGCGGACCCGCGCATCGGCGAGGCGTTCCGGGCCGACATCGTCGCGGTGATGGATCGCGATCCCGCGACCAGCCGCGCGATCGAGCCTGTGCTGTACTTCAAGGGGTTCCACGCCATCCAGGCCCACCGGCTGGCGCACCACGTCTGGAACCAGGGCCGGCGCGACCTCGCCCTCTACCTCCAGAGCCGGTCGTCCGAGGTGTTCCAGTGCGACATCCATCCGGCGGCGCGGATCGGGCGGGGCGTGTTCCTCGACCACGCCACCGGCCTCGTCGTCGGCTCCACCGCGGTGATCGAGGACGACGTCTCGATCCTGCATGCGGTGACGCTGGGCGGCACCGGCAAGCAGGGCGCCGACCGCCATCCCAAGATCCGCCGCGGCGTGATGATCGGCGCCGGCGCCAAGATCCTCGGCAACATCGAGGTCGGGGAATGCGCCCGGGTCGCCGCCGGCTCGGTGGTCCTGCGTCCGGTTCCGGCCAACACCACGGTGGTCGGCGTGCCGGCCCGCGTCGTCGGCACCGCCGGCTGCGCCGAGCCCGCCCGCGCCATGGATCAGCTCGTCAGCATCGACCAGTTCATCCACATGGCCGAGGGGATCTGACGCGGGCGGGCCGCCGCGCTTGCTCCACCGCCGAGGGCGTGGCAAGCGGTGGCCCGGCCGCCGGGCGGGCCGCCGATCACGGCGCGCATCGCCGAAGACACTCTGCATGAAGAACCCGAAAGGCTCGACAGCGTGACCAAGCCCGAAGTCGCGAAGCTGCAGGACTACCTGCGCCGCAAATTCGCCAATGCCAGCATCCGCATCGTGGCACTGAAGAACGGCGATTCCGCCGAGGTCTACATCGGCGAGGAGTCGATCGGCGTAATCTCCGACGACAAGGAGGACGGCGACGATTCATTCGTGTTCCGGATGGCGATCCTCGACATCGACCTCGAGGAAGAGGCCTGAGGCCGGCGTCTCGCCTGTGCACGAATTAACGCTAACCCGCACAAGTGCTTAACGCTTCGTAAACATCCGGGCTAGACTGCACGCATCCTCGGATGGAGTGCGCGCGTCATGGTCCTCGCCCCCGCTGCCCTCGATACGATCCGGACGCTCTGCGTGGGCTTGGCCCTGTCAGGTTTGCTCGCGAGCGCGTTCGAGTTGTGCACGACGCGCCGCGCGAGCTTCAACCTGCTCGGGCTCGGCGGCGTTACCGCCGTCGCCGCGCTGCCGATGCTGGCCTTCGGCGCTCCGTTCATCATCCTGCGCAACACCCTGCGCGGACGCCGGATCGAGGGCCGCCCGATCCCGTTCGTGATGCTGGCGACGATCATCGCCTGCGGCTGGGGGCTGCTCTCGGGCCGCGTCGCCCTCGACCTCGCGGCCCTCGTCGTCGGCGCCTGAGCCGGGCCGTCAGCGGTTGGCCGTCGCCACCGGCGACGCGCCGCCATCGAGCGTCACCCACGCCCGCCCGTCCTGCCCCTCGCGCTTGATGTAGGCGTATCCCGTGTTGCGCCACGACAGGATCGTGTTGGTCTTGTTGTCGAGGATGAAGTCGCCGCGGTCGGTGCGCACCATCAGCACCGCGTGGCCCTCGCCGATGTCGTCGATCACCACGGTCATCCGCAGGGCACGCCGGGGAAGCCCGCGCTCGATCAGCATCCGGCGCTTGAGCAGCTGGTAATCCTCGCAATCGCCGAACCCGTCATCCGGGAAGTCCCAACGGTCGACGACGCCCCAGTGCGCTTGGTCGGTGATCGGCCTGATCCGTGCGTTGACCCGGCGGTTCACGCTCGCCAGCGTCCGCCACAGGGCGGTGTTCATCGCGATGGTCGCCGGCTCGCGGGTGTCGACGTCGCATTCGGCCGGCATGCGTCGGCAGAACTCGGTCCACGCCGCCACCGGCCGCGCCGCCGGCCCGGTCTCCACGGCGGTGGCCGCATCGGGCGGGAGGGCGGCGATGCGCGGCTGGGTGGAGGCACCCCCGATCATCAGGATCGTTCCGGCGAAGCCCAGGGCCGCGGCGCGTCCCGTGCGCCGCACCGCATCGCGCCATCGGATGCCGCCGAGGGCACCTGCCGCCTGGACAACCGCGTGCCGCATGCTCGATGCTCCGCCCTGCCGAAGCGCCCAAGCTGGCACGCTCCGGTCGGCGGCTCAATCGAAATTTAAGGGCGAATTAACCACGTCGGCGGCGAAAGGTTCCGATCCCGCGTGGTGATGTAAGGGCGCCACCCGCACATGCGCCATGGGTATGCGTGCCCTGCACGGTCGATCAGCCCTTGATTCCGGCGTGATTCGCGGCTTGAGACTGTGACACCGGCGTGACGGCGTGCCGGTGCCATGGGATCGGCATTTGAGGGTCTCAGCAAGACGCCGGCCAACGCGCCGCCAGGGATCATCGCAACCGTGTCGCAACCGCCCATCCATCTCATGATCCGGGCTCTCGCCGAGAACGGCGCCCCGGGGGCGATCGACATCGCCCAGCACGCGGTGGAGATGTTCCTCGCCGCCTCGCCCACCGACGCCGACCGCGCGCTCGCCGTCGACATCCTCCTGCGCGATCTGGCCAGCCTGCGCGGCGTCGCCCCCCACATCACCGCCTTCATTGGGCGGATCGAGATGCAGCTCGGCCGGATCCGCCGCGACGCCCTTAAGCGTCCGGCGCAGCGGCCCGTGCCGGCGGATGCCGAGATGACGGAAGAACCCGTCCCGTCCGAGGTCGAGGCCGAGCCGGCGCTCCAGGCCGCCTGAGCCTCAGCGGTTGGCGGTGGTGACCGGGGAGGTGACGCCGCCGAGGGAGACCCAGGCGACGGCGTCCTGGCTCTCGCGCGTGATGAAGGTGTAGCCGGTGCGGTGCCAGGGCAGGATCTGGATGGTCTTGTTGTCGAGCACCAGGTCGCCGCGGTCAGTGATCAGGGTGAGCACGGCGGGGTCCTCTCCCTACTGGTCGATGACCACGGTCATCCGCATGGCGCGGCTCGGCAGGCCGGCCTTGGCCAGCAGGACACGCGTGAGCAGCCTAAAATCCTCGTACTAGTCCCACCCGCCCTCGGCTTAGTCCCACGTGTCT
>NZ_JAKSYA010000065.1:0-32934 GCF_022829485.1 Methylobacterium sp. J-059 | reverse complement strand
TCGGCCGCGACCGGCCCGGGCACGCTCGTGAGGATGCGCGCGAGCGCTTCGGCGACGGGGATCAGGCCGCTCACGCGAGCGCCCCCGGTCCCGGACGCGCTCCGGTTTTCTCCCTCCCCCCTCCGCGGGGGAGGGTGGGCCTCGCGGCACCGAAGGTCGGGAGAGGGGGGCGACCTCTCCGGATACGGCGTTCCCCTCTCCCGACCCGCTTCGTGGGCCACCCGCCCCCGCACAGGGGGGAGGGATGAGCGCCGGGGGCCATCACGCCGCGTCCTCCGCGCGGTACGCGCCGGAGCGGCCGCCGTCCTTGGCGAGCAGGCGGATGCCCTCGATCCGCATGCCGCGGTCGGCGGCCTTCACCATGTCGTAGACCGTGAGGCAGGCGACCGAGACGGCGGTCAGCGCCTCCATCTCGACGCCGGTCGGGCCCTGCACGCGGACCTCCGCCGTGAGGCGCAGGCCCGGCAGCGCGTCGTCGATCTCGCAATCGACCCGGACCTTGGTGAGCAGGAGCGGATGGCAGAGCGGGATCAGCTCGTGGGTGCGCTTGGCCGCCATGATCCCGGCGAGGCGGGCGGTGCCGACCACGTCGCCCTTCTTGGCATCGCCCTCGCGGATCAGCGCCAGGGTGGCGGGCAGCATCACCACCCGCCCCTCGGCGCGGGCGGTGCGGGTGGTCGCGGGCTTGTCGCCGACGTCGACCATGTTGGCCGCGCCGGTGGCGTCGAGGTGCGTGAGGCGGGGTTCGTCCACGATCAGCCCTTCGCCTTCTTCGCGGCCTTGGGCCCGAACAGCAGGTCGTGCGTCGCCGCCGTCACGTCGTCCTGGCGCATCAGGCTCTCGCCGACGAGGACGACGTTGAGGCCGTGGCGGCCGAGCCGGGCGACGTCGGCATGGCCGCCGATGCCGCTCTCGGCCACCGCGATGCGGTCGGGCGGGATCTCGGCGCCGAGCGTGATCGCGGTCTCGAACGAGACCTCGAAGGTCTTCAGGTTGCGGTTGTTGACGCCGATCAGCGCGGTGCCGAGCGGGATCGCGCGGGCGAGCTCGGCGGCGTCGTGCACCTCGACCAGCACGTCCATGCCGAGCTCGTGCGCCGTCTCGACCAAGGCTTCCGCCTCGTCGTCGTCGAGGCAGGCCATGATCGCCAGGATGCAGTCGGCGCCCCAGGCCCGCGCCTCGTAGACCTGGTAGGGCTCGAACAGGAAGTCCTTGCGCAGCACCGGAAGCCGGCAGGCCTCGCGCGCCTGGGTGAGGTATTCGGGCCGGCCCTGGAACGAGGGCTCGTCGGTGAGCACCGAGAGGCAGGTGGCGCCGCCCTTCTCGTAGGCGGCGGCCAGCGCGGCCGGGTCGAAATCCGCCCGGATCAGGCCCTTGGACGGAGAGGCCTTCTTCACCTCGGCGATCAGCGCCGGGCGCCCTTCCGCCACGTGCGCCCGGATCGCGTCGGCGAAGCCCCGCGGCGGCGAGGCCTTGGCGGCGCGCGTCTCCAGCTTGGCGAGCGGCACCCGCAGCTTCGCCTCGGCGATCTCGCGGCGCTTGTAGGCCTCGATGCGGGCGAGCACGCTCGAGCGATCGGTCGCCGGCGGCTCGGTCGGAGGCGGCGGTTCGGCGAGGGCGTCGGTGGCCATCGGTATACCCTATCCGTTCGAGACCGCGACGAGGCGGGCCAGCGTCGCGCGGGCCGCCCCCGAATCGATCGCATCCTGCGCCCGCGCGACGCCGTCGGCGAGGGCGTGCGTCAGGCCTGCGACCACGAGCGCGGCGCCCGCATTCAGAACCACGATGTCCCGGTAGGCGTTGCGCGTGCCCGACAGGACGTCGGCCAAGGCGCGCGCGTTGTGCTCGGGATCGCCGCCGCGGAGCGCCTCGAGGTCGTGCAGCGGCAGGCCGACGTCGCGCGGATCGACCGCGAAGGTCGAGATCCGGCCGCCCTCCAGCGCCACCACCTGGGTCGGGCCAGTGACGGTGATCTCGTCGAGCCCGTCCGAGCCGTGCACGGTCCAGACCCGGCGACTTCCGAGCTCGGCGAGGACCTGCGTCAGCGGCTCGGCCCAGGCCGCCTGCGACACGCCGAGCAGCTGGCATTCGACGCTGGCCGGGTTCGAGAGGGGCCCGAGCAGGTTGAAGATGGTGCGCACCGGCAATTCCGAGCGCACCGCCGCCACGTGCCGCATCGCGCCGTGGTGGGTCTGGGCGAACATGAAGCACAGGCCGGCCTGCCTCAGGCACCGGCTCAGGCCCGCCGGGTCGAGCCCGAGCCTGACGCCGAGCGCCGCCAGCACGTCGGCCGCGCCCGAGCGCGAGGTCGCGGCGCGGTTGCCGTGCTTGGCCACCGGCACGCCGCAGGCGGCGGTGACGATCGCGGCCAGCGTCGAGACGTTGTAGCTGCCCGAGTGGTCGCCGCCGGTGCCGACCACGTCGACGCTGCCGGCCGGCGCTGCGACCCGGACCATGCGCGCGCGCATCGCCTCGACGGCGCCGACGATCTCGTCCGGCGTCTCGCCGCGGACCTTGAGGCCGACGAGGAAGGCGCCGGCCTGGACGGGCGTGACCTCGCCCGACAGCAGGTCGTCGAACGCCGCGCGGGCTTCCGCCCGGTCGAGGGAGAACCCGGCGGCGACCTTGGCGAGATGGGGCTTGAAGGATTCCATCGGCTCGACGGGCGACGCGTTCGCGGGAATCCCGCGTCAATGCACGCCGGGACGGGCCTTGTCACGTGCCTGGTCCCGCCCGCGCGCCCGGTTCCACGCCGTCGCGATGTCGAGGAAGTTCTGCAGGATCCGCGTGCCGTGATGCGAGAGGATGCTCTCGGGGTGGAACTGCACGCCGTGCACCGGCAGGTGCGCGTGCTCCAGGCCCATGATCAGGCCGTCGGCCTCGGCGGTCACCGTCAGCGCCTCGGGGCAGCCGGCACGGTCGACCACCAGCGAATGGTAGCGCGTCGCGTCGAAGCTGTCGTTGAGCCCGCGGAAGATGCCCTTCGCGCCGTGGCGGATGGTCGAGACCTTGCCGTGCATCGGCGCGGGCGCCCGCACCACGTCGCCGCCGAAGGCTTGGCCGATCGCCTGGAGGCCGAGGCAGACCCCGAAGATCGGGATCTCGCCCGAGAGCTCCCTGACCGCATCGAGGCAGATGCCGGCCTCGTTCGGGGTGCAGGGCCCGGGCGACAGCACCAGGGCGTCGGGCGCGCGCGCGCGGATCTCGTCGACCGTCACCTGGTCGTTGCGCACCACGTCGATCGCGCCGCTGAGCGGGCCGATCAGGTGGACGAGGTTCCAGGTGAAGGAATCGTAGTTGTCGATGACAAGGACGGAGGGCGTCGGCGCGGGTTCCATGACCGACGATCTGGCCCGGCCGGCGGCGCCGGTCAAGGCGACGGGCGCGTCTGCCGCTTCACGCCGGTGAGGCCGCCACCCTCGGGCCGACCAGGGCGAACAGCGTGCCCTGCGGATCCCGCGCCTGGACGATCCAGGCGCCCCCCGGCACCGCGTGCGGGCCCTGCAGGGCGGTGCCGCCGGCCGCAGCGACCCGCTCGGCCGCGGCGTCGATCGATTCGACGGCGATGTAGAACAGCCAGCACGGGGCTGCCGGCATCGGCGAGGTCATCATCCCGCCGAGGTCGACCCCGTGGCGGGCGAAGACCTGATAGGTGCCCATCGGCCCCATATCGACCGCCATGGACTTTTCCCAGCCGAACAGGCCGGCATAGAAGGCGAAGGCCGGCTCCCCGTCGCGGGCGTGCAGCTCGTGCCAGCCGAACGGGCCGGGCGTGCCCGGCGGCGGCATCGGCGGCGGCGTCCCGTCGCCGCGAAACAGCGCGAAGGCGGCGCCCTGCGGGTCGGCGGCGATGCAGAACCGGCCGACGCCCGGGATGTCGCGCGGTCCGAAGGTCACGCGCCCGCCGGCCGCCGTCACGCGCGCGGCGGAGGCGTCCACGTCGGCGACCGCGACGTATCCGAGCCAGCCCGGCCGCGCGCCGGCGGGGGGCTCGCATCCGGTCGGGGCCATCATCCCGCAGATCTGGACGTCGCCCGCCCGCGCGATGCGGTAGTCGACCCCGGGCATCCCCACATCGACGATGCTCCAACCCGCGACCGCGCCGTAGAAGGCCTGCGCCGACGCGATGTCGGGCGTCGTCAGCTCGTACCAGACGAAGGTGCCCGCGTGATCCGCCATGGTCTCGGCTCCCGGAACAGGCACGTTTGTCGCATTGCGATTTGCGTTGATATCAACGTAATTCGACGGATGTCAACCGTCGTCCCCTTCGCGACCACCGCCGCCGTCCGCGAGACGTGCCTTTGCCTGCATGCCCAGCGCGCGGCCCGCGCCCTCAGTCGCCGCTTCGACGACGCGCTGCGGCCGCTCGGGCTGACGAGCGGGCAGTTCTCGCTGCTGATGTCCCTCAACCGACCCGAGCCGGCGCCGATGGCGTCGGTGGCCGGCCTGCTCGCGATGGACCGGACGACGCTCACCGCCGCCGTGAAGGTTCTGGAGCGGCGCGGCCTCGCGACGGTCGCCGTCGATCCGAAGGACCGGCGCGGCCGCCTCCTGGCCTTGACGGAGGCCGGCCGCGCCAGCCTCGCGGCCGCGGTGCCGGTCTGGCGCGAGACGCACACGGCCGTCGATGCGGCGCTCGGCGGGGTCGACGCGGATGCCTTGCGGACCGCGTTGCGCGCGCTCGGCTGAGCCTACTGCCCGCGCTTCGCCTGCGCCGCGAAGCGCACCGCGTCCTCGGCCGCGCGGAACAGGGCGCGGGCCTTGTTCACGCATTCCTGCTGCTCGGATTGCGGATCGGAATCGTAGACGATGCCGGCGCCGGCCTGCACGTGCATGCGGCCGTCCTTCACGATCGCGGTGCGCAGGACGATGCAGGTGTCCATCTCGCCGCGCGCGCCGAAATAGCCGATGCAGCCGCCGTAGGGCCCGCGCTTCTCGCGCTCGAGCTCGTCGATGATCTCCATCGCCCGCACCTTCGGCGCCCCCGAGACCGTGCCGGCCGGGAACCCGGCCGCGAGCGCGGCCAGGGTGTCGTGCTTCGGGTCGAGGTCGCCCTCGACGTTCGAGACGATGTGCATCACGTGGCTGTAGTATTCGAGGAAGAACGAGCCGGTGACGGTGACGGTGCCGAGCCTGGCGACGCGGCCGACGTCGTTGCGGCCGAGGTCGAGCAGCATCAGGTGCTCGGAGCGCTCCTTGGGGTCGGCCAGCAGCTCGTCGGCGAGCGCGCGGTCCTCGGCCGGCGTCGCGCCGCGGCGGCGGGTGCCGGCGATCGGCCGGATCGTGACCTTGCCGTCGCGCACCCGCACGAGGATCTCGGGCGACGAGCAGACGACCTGGAACTCGCAGAAGTCGAGGTAGCACAGGAACGGCGCCGGGTTCGTGCGCCGCAGCGAGCGGTAGAGCGCGATCGCCGGCAGGGTGAACGGCGCCTCGAAGCGCTGCGACAGCACCACCTGGAACACGTCGCCGGCGGCGATGTAATCCTTCGCCTTGGCCACCATCGCGAGATAGGCCTCCGGCGAGGTGTTCGAGACCGGCTCGGGCCTCGCGACCGCGGCGAGGTCGACCCGCGCCTCGATCGGCAGCGGGCCTTCCAGCGCCTCGGCGATCCGGTCGAGGCGCGCCAGCGCCGCCTCGTAGGCGGCCTTCGCCGTCACCCCGGCCACCGGGCGCACCGGGCAGACCACGGTGATCAGGTCGCGCACGGAATCGAACACCACCATCACCCGCGGGCGCACGAGGATGGCGTCGGGCACGTTCAGCGGGTCGGGATTGGGCTCGGGCAGCCGCTCCATGGCACGGACCATGTCGTAGCCGAGATAGCCGAACAGGCCGGCCGCCATCGGCGGAAGCTCGGAGCCCTCGCCCTCCACGATCGCGCTCTCGGCGATCAGCGCGCGCAGCGACTCGAGCGGCGCGCGCGCGTCGGCGACGAAGGCGGAGAGGTCGTCGCGGGCGAGCGCGGCGCGGCCGTCGCGGCAACGCCAGGCGAGGTCGGGATCGAGGCCGATCATCGAGTAGCGCCCGCGCACCACGCCGCCCTCGACCGATTCGAGCAGGAAGGCCGGGCCGGAATGGCGGCTGCGCAGCTTGAGGAACGCGGCGACCGGCGTCTCGAGGTCGGCCACCAGCGTCAGGTCGAGGAGGACCGGGCGACCGGCCTCGTAGGCCGCCGCGTAGGCGGCGTAGTCGGACGCGTCCGCCATCGGCCCTAGTACTCGCCGCCGATCGCGCGCCGCAGCGCCGCCTGGTTGACGCTGACGCCGGCGTTCTTCTGCACCTCGGCGATGTATTCGCCGAGCACGTCGTCGGCCAGCGCGGTGCGGAAGTTGCCCTCGATGGTCTTGTCGGCCGGGCTGCCGGCGACGAAGGCCGGCATCGTCGCGGCCTCGACCTTGTAGACCGCGCGCGCCTCGCCGGACGCGGCCGAGCCGGCCTTGCCGACGGCGGTCGCGAAGATGCGGTTGACCACGTCGACCGTCAGCGCGTCCTTGGCCTGGTTGCGGGCCAGATCGTCGCCCTCCTGCGGGTTGACGCCGATCTCGGTGCCGAGCGCCGCGAGGGTCTCGCCCTTGTCGAGCCGCTCGGCCAGAGCCTTGCCCTTGGCCTGCAGCAGGCGCGAGACCTCGGCCTCGCGCCAGCCTGCGGCGACCGCGTCGCGGACCTCGTCGAGGGGCTTGTCGTGCGCCGCGTCGATCTTGGTCACGTCGTACCAGACGTAGCCGCCGGCCTTGGTCCGCAGCGGCTCGTTGTCGCCGCCGATCTCGGCGCGCAGCAGCGCCGGCAGCGTCGTCTCGGAATCGGGGATGCCGGCCACCGTCCGGCCCGCCGGATCCTTGCCCTGCGCGTCGACGCCCGCGATCGTCACGATCGGCAGGTCGCGCTCTTTGGCGATGTCGGCGAGCGGCTTGGCGCCGGCGCGCTGGTCCTCGATCGCGTCGTGGATCTTGTCGACGCCGTCGCGGGCCCGCGCCAGCGCGATCTGCCTGCGGATCTCCGGCTCGACCTCGGCCAGCGTCTTCACCGTCGCCGGCTCGATCGCGGTGACGTGGAGGAGCACCGTGCCGAAGCGGCCCTTCACCGGCTGGCTGGTGCCGTCCTTGTCGAGGCCGAAGGCGGCATCGGCCACGGCCGGATCGAACAGCTCGGCCCGCGTCAGCGTCCCCAGGGTCAGGTCCTTGCCGTCGGTGCCGCGCTCCTCCGCCACCGCGGCGAAGCTCTTGCCGTCGGCGATCGCCTTGCGCGCCGCCTCGGCGGCCGCGGCATCGGGGAACACGATCTGCTGGATCGTGCGCTTCTCGGGCGCGCCGAAGCGCGCCTTCTCCTGGTCGTAGACCTTCTGCACCTCCTCGGCCGAGACCGCGTCGGGCTTGGCCATCGCCGCCGGGTCGAGCACCAGCAGGGTCGCGGCGCGGTATTCCGGGGCACGGTAGGCCGAGCGGTTTCCCTCGTAATAGGCCTTCAGCGCGTCCTCGCTCGGCGCCGCGACCTCGCCGGCGGCCGAGGGCGGCAGCATCAGGTAGGCGGCCTTGCGCCGCTCGGTGGCGTACCGATGCACCGCCAGGCGCATCGCCTCCGGCACGTGCAGGTCGGCGGAGACCGCCTCGGCGAGCTGCAGCCGCGCGATGACGGCGCGCTGCTCGCGCACGAACATCGCCTCGTTCAGGCCGGCGCGCTGGAGGGTCTGGTAGAACAGCGCCGACTCGAACTGGCCTTGCGCGTTCTGGAAGCTCTTCTCGTCGTGGATCGCCCGGATCACCGAGGCGTCGGGCACCGCGAGGCCGAGATCGGAGGTCTTCTGGTCGAGCGACGCCTCGGTCACGAGCTGGGACAGCACCTGCCGGTCGACGCCGAGCGCCCGCGCCTGATCCGGGGTCAGCGTGCGCCGCATCTGCGTCTGGTAGCGCTGGAGCTGGTTCTGGTAGGCGGTGCGGACGGCCTCGGCCGTGATCGGCGTCTTGCCGACCGTGGCCACCGCGGTCGACGAGCCGCCGCGGAAGAACTCCTCGACGCCGAAGACCGCGACGCCCGCGATCAGGAACGTGAAGATCACCGTCAGCACGATCTTGCCGAGCCAGTGCTGGCTCGCGTTGCGGATGTTCTGCAGCATTCTCTTGGCTTACGCGCGCTCGGATCGCCGGGGGGATCCGGCCCTGTCGGGCGCCGCGAGGCGCCGTCCTTCGATCCGCCCGCGATAGCCTAGTCCGCACCGGCAGGCAAAGGCCGCCGCCGAGCCTACTGCGTCAGGCGGGTCATCTTCACGGCGCGGTCGAGCATCGCGCTCAGCGAAGCGTTGATTTCGTCCGCCGAACTGGCCGTGAAGAAGAAGCCCTGCGAGGCGCAGCTCTTGAGCGGGGTCGAGAGCGTCGGGCTGAATTGGTTGACCTGATTGTTCTCCCAAGCCGTATAGGTTCCGTCGTTGGTTGAGTTGATCGTAATATAGGGGATGTAGAGGACTGAGATTGTCGCGCCGGCGTTCTTCAGCGCTGTGCAATTGGACGGGTCCATTTGGGCGGGGCTGGAACCGTCCCACCACGCGTTGGCATAGCCGTTGAACTTCGATGGATTTCCAGGATACGTGTACTTTCCGTTCTTCCAAAGATAGTAGTGTTGACCGTTCTGCATTCCGTCCGTGATGAGAAACACGAACGGCTTCGGGTTGCTGGTGGACGAGCCATCACCGTAAGCCGAGATGGTCGACTTCATCTGAGGCAGGGCGACCTCGAAATGCGTCCCGCCGCTCCCCGTGCCGGTGCTCGGATCGCCGTTGACGGAGAGCTGGGTGGTGTTGGTATCGAGAAGATTGGTGAACGCCATTGGCGGTTGCTTCGTGCATTCGGCCGCCGTGTTCGCCGTGGCAAGGTTGCTGGAGAGCGGAGAGAGCGTCGCCAACTGATTGATGAACGGATAGATGCCGACCCGGTACTGGTTCGGGACGATCATTTGGCTCGTGGCACGCTGAAGCAGCGAGCAAACGGCATTGTTGACAGAATCCGAACGCAATTGAATCGGTTTCGGTTTGTGATTGACTGCCAGGTTCCACCCGTTGGCTCCGGGCCAGTGGCAAGCGAACATGCATCCCTGTTTGGAATCGGTGAGCGTCGATTCGACGTTCATGCTGGCGAGCAGGTTCATGTCGCTCGCCGAGGTCGGCAGCCCCATCGATCCCGACACGTCCACCATCACGTAGAAGTCGAGGTAGCTTGCGAGGTCGGTCGACGCGGTCACCGTATTGGCGAGGGGGGTCGTCGGCGTGCGGAAGATCCGGCCGAAGGTGTTCGTCACGGTGGCGCTGTAGGCGACCGTCGACGTCAGGGACTGGCCGTCCGGGGCCAGCTGCGGCGTCTGCAGCGTGTAGGTGGTGAACGGCACCTTCCCCGCGTTGACGTTGAAGACGTTGGTGGCCTGGGTGATGCCCGCCGCGATCGCCTTGGCGGTGAGGTTGGGCTGGCCCTGGTTGGCGGCGATGTAGGCCTTGGCCGTCGCCACGGCCGCGACCGCGGCCGCGTCCGCCGCGCCGTCGAGCTTCGTCTTGTTGGTGATCGCGACGCCGTAATCGACCCCGAGCCCGATGAGCCCGACCAGCGGGATCAGGCTGAGGCCGAAGATCATCGCGACGTTGCCACTCCGTGCCTCCGCAAAGCTCGGACGCGAGACGGCGTGCCGGTCTGCCCGGCGAAGGCGGTTCAGTAGCCAGAACATTTCGTGGCGATCCCGTCGCTGTTCGCGGTGTCGTAGTTCACGAGGGTGGCGTAGCGCGGCTGGACGTAGACCGAGCGGGCGATCTGGCTGCCTGAAAAGAACTTCGCACCGAAGAGCGGCTTGAAGGTGAATGCCACGTCGATGACGATGATCGAGCCGGGACCGTAGACCGAGCGCGGCAATGTTCCGACGTTCGGCGCGGCGGTATTGTCGGCGGGCAGCAAAGGTGTCCCGCAGGGGCGCTGGGTGCTGCCGGACGTGCCCGTGCTCGTCCACACGACGTTGGCCGTGTAGCAGGCGCTCATGTCGGCCGGGTCGTTGCAGGCGGTCGACTTCTGCGTGAAGGCGACGCTGGCGTACTTGATGGTGATGTCGTTCGACCAAAGCACGTTCTGCCGGGCCGCATCCTTCATGACGTAGGGGAACAGCACGAGCGCCGAATCGAAGCTGAAGTGAAGGTCGGTCGCGTTGACCGTGGCGATCGTGGACCCCGGCGGCGGCGGCACCTGTGAGATCATCTGGCTGATCGAGTGCGCGACGAGCTCGACCTTGCGCGTCGCGTTCACGTACGTGACCAGCTGGATGCCGCCGAGCATCAGCGCGAGCAGCGCCGGCAGGACGAGCGCGAACTCGACCGCCGACAGCCCGCGCGGGTCGTCGCGGAAGCGTTGCGTGAGGGATGGCCGACGGGGTGCCATCAGAACTTCTCGTTGCGGAATGCCGCCGTCGAGATCGCCAGATAGCTCGTGGAGCCGTCGGTGCCGAGCAGGGATGCGAAGACGCTCGGCAGGACCGAAATCGGGTAGATGACCTGCAGGTACTGATAGTCTCCAGCATTGCCGAGATCGTACTGGCCCGATCCGCTCGTCTGGGACGGCACCAGGAGGCCGCTGACGTCCGGCTTGACGAAGGCGTAGTAGCCGCTCCTCGCGCCGGAGGTCGGCTGCACTTTGTAGAGGTTCACCACGACGTTCCCGCACGACATCACGGCCGGCAGCCTGCTGCAGAGCGCGGTCTTGAACGTCGCCTGATCGATGCCATTGATCTTGGCTTTGCCGATCATCACCTGCCGGGCGGCCTGGCTCGTCGCGTAATCGAGCCGCTGGTTGACGAACATCACCAGGGCGACGGCCATGACGAAGGCGATCGTCAACAGCAGCATCGGCGCGACGAGGGCGAATTCGACCGCCGTCGCTCCGCCTCTCGCCTGAAGGAATGTCCGTGGACCGCGCATGCGCCGTGATCGCATGTCAGGAATTAAGGCCGATCTAACATAGGGTAGCCGTTTTCGGCCTATCGCCCCTCCGCCTCGCCGGCATCCCCCGCGCGGGTGTCCTCGGTTCTTTCGATCCATCGCGTCTCGGCATGCCGCCCGTCCCCGGAGCGGGGGCCGGGTGATCTTCGTCGCGGATCGTCTCCCGGCGCGGCCGATCCGGTTTGCGCCCTCATGCGGGCTCTGGTAGCCCCGGCCCACGCGTGCGCCGGCAGGCGTTTGGGACGGCAGGGACATCGATGATGCGTTCGGGACGGCGGCCCCTGGTTGCGGGCAACTGGAAGATGAACGGCACCCGGGCCTCGATCCCCGTGGTCGACGCGGTGCGGACCGGCCTGTCCCCGGCGCTCGCCGAGACGATCGACCTGCTGATCTGCCCGCCCTCGACGCTGATCTCGGCCTGCGTCGCCGCGACCTACGATTCGTCGATCGCCATCGGCGGCCAGAACCTCCATGCCAAGCCGAGCGGCGCCTTCACCGGCTCGATTTCCGCCGAGATGCTGGCCGACCTCGGCGCGCGCTACGTCATCGTCGGACATTCCGAGCGCCGGGCCTACCATCACGAGACCGACGACGGCGTCCACGCCAAGGCCCTGGGCGCCCGGCGCGCCGGCCTGTGCGGCATCATCTGCGTCGGCGAGACCATGGAGGAGCGCGAGCAGGGCCGGGCCCTCGACATCGTCCGGGCGCAGCTCGCCATCGGCACGCCGAAGGGCGCGACCGGCGCCGACACCGTGATCGCCTACGAGCCGGTCTGGGCGATCGGCTCGGGCCGCACGCCGACGGCGCGCGAGATCGCCGAGGTCCACGCCTCCCTGCGCGAGATGCTCGACAAGCTCGTCGGCGAGAAGGCGGCCAAGATCCGCATCCTCTACGGCGGCTCGGTCAAGCCCGGCAACGCACGCGAGCTGCTCTCGGTGGAGAACGTCGACGGCGCGCTCGTCGGCGGCGCCAGCCTCGTCGCCGAGGATTTTCTGGGAATCTGCGCCGCCTACGCCTGAGCGATCCGCGCCCGCTCAGATCTTGTAGGCCTGCCGGGCGAGCAGCCGCCAGCGGCCGCCGTCCCGGTGCCAGACCTGCATCACGCCGATGCGCACCGGCGCGGTCTTGCCGCCGGAGGTCGCCTCGCCGCTGAACACGTGCCGGGCGATGGCGTCCTCGCCGACGACCGAGACCGAGCGGTCCGACAGGACGATGCTTGGGAAGGCGGAGCGCCCGCTCGTCAGCGCGTCGACGAAGGCCGCCTTGCCCTGCACGGCGCCGCTCGAATGACCGTAGCTCAGGCCGTCGAGCACCAGCGCGTCGAGGGTGGCCGCGTCCGGCGCGAGCAAGGCCGCGGTCAGGGCGTCGACCGCCGCCTCCACCTCGGCCTCCGGTCCCGCCGCGCCCGCCGGGGCGGCCCGGGCGACGGAGGCGGCGAGCGCCACGGCGAGCACGAGGCGGCGTGAGATGGGCATGGCGTCATCCTCCGGTCCGAGGCGGCCGATCCGAAGCGCCGCTCTTCGCGCCCGCCTTTGAGCACGCGGAGCGATCGTCCGGGGAGCCGGGCGGCTGACATCGGCGCGCCGATCGTCACGTTTGGCGCCCGCACGCTTGTGGTGTATGCCCCCGGCAGATTTGTAGCCGGTGCGATGCAGCTCCGGCCGTCGTGTCCGGCTCCCCGTCCCAGCGAACGGCTCCCGGGACCGGCGCGCGCAAGAACGATTCCGGAATTCCGATGCAGACCGTCCTGATCGTCGTCCATCTCATCATCGTGCTGTCGCTGATCGGCGTGGTGCTGCTGCAGCGGTCCGAGGGCGGCCTCGGCCTCGGCGCCGGCAGCAGCGGCGGCGGCGTCTCGGGCTTCATGACCGGGCGCGGCCAGGCCAACGCGCTGACGCGGGCCACCGCGATCCTCGCCGCCCTGTTCTTCGTCACCAGCCTGACCCTGGCGGTGATGTCGCACCGCTCCGCCGCGCCGAAATCGATCCTCGACGGCGCCAACGGCACGACGCAGCCGGCCGGCCAGCCCGCGGGCGCCGACAACCTGCTCGACACGTTGCGCCGGCAGAACAACGCCCCGGCTGCGGGCACCCCGGCGGCGCCCGCCGCGCCGGCGGCCCCGACTCCGGCCCAGCCGGCCGTTCCGGACGCGCCCCAGTCGCGTTGAGCGCCGCGATCGAATCGGAGCGACGCAGCCGCGCCGTTCGATCGGGCAAAGG
The DNA here is from genome assembly GCF_022829485.1 of Methylobacterium sp. J-059. Lineage (NCBI taxonomy): Bacteria > Pseudomonadati > Pseudomonadota > Alphaproteobacteria > Hyphomicrobiales > Methylobacteriaceae > Methylobacterium > Methylobacterium sp. J-059. Next base: position 19,755 of record NZ_JAKSYA010000065.1, on the reverse strand, counting down.
AAACTTAACGCTCCCGCCCTAGGCCGGCCCAATCCAGCATTGTGCGAATTCCGTGGGAATCGCGCGGTGCGGGTGGCATGCCGTTTGGCGAATCGCCCAGCCTTCTCTATGGACCGAGGCCCATGACGCGGTACGTTTTCATCACCGGCGGCGTGGTCTCCTCGCTCGGCAAGGGTCTGGCCTCGGCGGCGCTCGCGGCGCTGCTCCAGGCGCGCGGCTACTCGGTCCGCCTGCGCAAGCTCGACCCCTACCTCAACGTCGACCCGGGCACGATGAGCCCGACCCAGCACGGCGAGGTCTTCGTCACCGACGACGGTGCCGAGACCGACCTCGACCTCGGGCATTACGAGCGCTTCACCGGCGTCCCGGCGACGCGTGCCGACAACATCACCACCGGCCGGATCTACCAGGACATCATCGCCAAAGAGCGCCGCGGCGACTACCTCGGCGCGACGATCCAGGTGATCCCGCACGTCACCAACGCGATCAAGGACTTCGTTCGCGACGGCAACGACGCCTTCGATTTCGTGCTCGTCGAGATCGGCGGCACGGTCGGCGACATCGAGGGCCTGCCGTTCTTCGAGGCGATCCGCCAGCTCGGCAACGACCTGCCGCGCGGCTCTACCGCCTTCGTGCACCTGACGCTGCTGCCCTACATCCCGTCCGCCGGCGAGCTGAAGACCAAGCCGACGCAGCACTCGGTGAAGGAGCTGCGCTCGATCGGCATCCAGCCCGACATCCTGCTCTGCCGGTGCGACCGGCCGATACCCGCCGACGAGCGGCGCAAGCTCGGGCTGTTCTGCAACGTGCGCGAGACCGCGGTGATCGAGGCGCGCGACGTCGCCTCGATCTACGACGTGCCGCTCTCCTACCGCGAGGCCGGCCTCGACCGCGAGGTGCTCGCGCATTTCGGCCTCGCCCACGACGGCGAGCCGGACCTCTCGCGCTGGCGCACGATCTCCGAGCGGGTGAAGAACCCCGAGGGCGAGGTCACCATCGCCATCGTCGGCAAGTACACGGGCCTGAAGGACGCCTACAAGTCGCTCACCGAGGCGCTGATCCACGGCGGCATCAGCCATCGCTGCCGCGTCAACCTCGAATGGATCGAGGCGGAGGTGTTCGAGCGCGAGGACCCGGCCCCGTTCCTCGAAGGCATCAACGGCATCCTGGTGCCCGGCGGCTTCGGCCAGCGGGGGGCGGAGGGCAAGATCCGCGCGGCGCGCTTCGCCCGCGAGCGGAAGATCCCGTATTTCGGGATCTGCTTCGGCATGCAGATGGCGGTGATCGAGGCGGCCCGGTCGCTCGCCGGCGTGCCGGACGCGAACTCGACCGAGTTCGGCGACACGGCCGAGCCGGTGGTCGGCCTGCTCACCGAGTGGCTGCGCGGCAACGAGCTGGAGCAGCGTGCGGCCGCCGGCGACCTCGGCGGCACCATGCGGCTCGGCGCCTACGATGCGACGCTGCACCCCGACACGAAGATCGCCGGGATCTACGGCAGCACCCACATCTCCGAGCGCCACCGCCACCGCTACGAGGTCAACATGGCCTATCGCGAGCGGCTCGAGGCCAAGGGCCTGCGCTTCTCCGGCCTGTCGCCGGACGGGCTCCTGCCCGAGACGGTCGAGCATGTCGGCCACCCGTGGTTCATCGGCGTGCAGTTCCACCCGGAGCTGAAGTCGCGTCCCTTCGCGCCGCATCCGCTGTTCGAGGGCTTCGTCGGCGCCGCGATCGAGCAGAGCCGCCTGGTGTGAGGCGGGACCGCCCGCGATGACCTCGATCTCGGGGCTGCCCGCCTTCCTCGGCTACGGCGCCATCGCCTGCGGGCTCGTGGCGCTCTACCTCGGCGTCTACCTGACGGCGACGGCGCACCGCGAGATCGCGCTGATCCGGGCGAACAACGTCGCCGCCGCCACCGCGCTCGGCGGCAGCCTGCTCGGCTACGCGCTGCCGCTGGCCGTGGCGATCTACAACGCGCAATCGGCCCTCGACTGCGTGATCTGGGGCCTCGTCGCCCTCGTCGTGCAGATCCTGATCTACTTCCTGGTCCGGATCGTCCTGCCCGACCTGTCCCGGCGGATCGCGGCGGGCGAAGGCGCCGCGGCGATCCTGCTCGCCTCGGCGTCGCTCGCCGGCGGCGTGATCGATGCGGCGGCCATGACCTACTGACGAGCCCGCGATCGAAATCCGCCGAGCGAGCGGCGCCAGGCGTCGCGGATCGCGCATCGGGCGCCGCGGCGGGGCCGGCCGGCGAAGCTTGACGATCTTCTCAAGGGCCGCCGGCGTTCCTACATCCGGGCCTCGCGGCGTTCTGCCGCCTGGGAGCCGGGCCGTCCGAGACGGTCCGAACGATCATGGCCTCGTCCATCGAACGGTCCTCGAAGCGCTCGACCACCGTCGCGCTCGTCCTCGTCGCCGGCGCCGGCGCCACGGCCCTCGCGCTCGGGCGGTACGATCCCTCGCAGCGCGAGGAGGATGTCCTGGTCTACGGCGGTCCCGACGCCTGCATCCGCGGCGGCATTCGGACGGAGACCGATTGCCGGAGCACCTACGCCACGGCGCTGGCGGCCTATCCGGAGGCGGCGCCGCGCTACCTCTCCCTGGCCGATTGCGAGGGGCATCACGGCACCGGGCATTGCGTCGACGGAACCGCCGTGGCGACGAGCGCGGCCGGCCGCTTCGTGCTGATGCTGGCCGGCTACGTCATCGGCCGCCGGATCGAGCAGGCCCTCGAGCCGCAGCCCGTCTACGATCATCGCCCCGGCCAGGCCAAAGCGGCGTATTCCGGATCGGGCGGCTACTGCACGAGCTGGGGCGGCCGCGTCGTCACCGGAAGCGGCGGTGCGTCGTCGCGCGCGCGCGTCGCCTCGTCCGCGGTGCGCCCGGCCGCCTTCGGCGGGTTCGGCGCGACCGGCCGGGGCTTCGCCTCCCACGGGATGGCGGGTCACGGGAGCGGCGGCTGATGCGCCGCATCGCGATCGGCGAGCGGCCGGGCTGGCGTGCGAGCGCGCGGGCCAACGGCTTCACCTTCCACACCCTCGACGGCGCGCCCTACTGGGACGAGAGCCACGCCTACGCCTTCACGCTCGGCGAGATCGAGCGCGACATCGAGGCGCCTGGCACCGAGCTCCACGCGCTGTGCCTCGCCTTCGTCGCCGACGCGGTCGAGGACGCGCGCATCCTGGCCTCCCTGGCGATCCCGGAGGCGATGTGGGACGTCGTGCGTACCAGCTGGCGCCGCGGCGACCCCTCGCTCTACGGGCGGCTCGACCTCGCCTACGGCGGCGAAGGCACCGGCCCGGCCAAGCTCCTCGAATACAACGCCGACACGCCGACCGCGCTCTACGAATCCGCGGTGTTCCAGTGGCTCTGGCTCGAGGACCTGCTGCGGCTCGGGCGGGTGCCGGCGGGCTCGGACCAGTTCAACGCCGTGCACGAGCGCCTGATCGAGCGGTTCCGGGCGGTCGGCGGCACCTCCCTGGCCCTGGCGGCCTACGCCGACGCGCCTGAGGACCGCGGCACCGTCGCCTACCTGGAGGATTGCGCGCGCCAGGCCGGCCTCGCGACCCGCTTCCTCGACCTCGGCGATATCGGCCTTGCCGCGAACGGCGCCTTCGTCGACCGGACGGAGGCGCCGATCGCGACCCTGTTCAAGCTCTACCCGTGGGAATGGGCGTTCGCGGATGCGTTCGGCGCGGCGCTCGCCGCGACGCCGACGCGGTTCCTCGAACCGCCCTGGAAGGCGGTCCTGTCCAACAAGGGGCTGCTGCCGCATCTCTACGCCCGCGAGCCCGGCCACCCGAACCTGCTGCCGGCCTATTTCGAGGACGACCCGCAGAAGGCGCGGCTCGGCACCTCGTTCGTCAAGAAGCCGCTGTTCTCGCGCGAGGGCGCCAACGTCCTGATGGTGCGCGACGGCGCGGTGCTGGCACAGGATCACGGCCCCTACGGCGCGGGCGGCCATGTCCGGCAGGCGCTCGCCGAGCTGCCGTGCTTCGACGGGCGCCACGCCCTCGTCGGCGCCTGGATCGTCGGCGACGCCTGCGTCGGGATCGGCCTGCGCGAGGCGGCCGGCCCGATCACCACCGACGCGGCGTTGTTCGTCCCGCACGTCATCCTGCCCGGGTGAGTGCGCCGATGACGCGCTGTGCAAAGCGCGCCCAGCGGCCTATCTGAGCGGGCGTGACGGACATCCTCTTCTACCATCTCCAGAACCAGCCGCTCGAAGCGGTGCTGCCGAACCTCGTCGAGAAGTCGCGCGAGCGCGGCTGGCAGGCGGCGATCCAGGCAGCGAGCGAGGAACGGCTCCAGGCGCTGGACGATCACCTCTGGACCTTCCGCGACGACAGCTTCCTGCCCCACGGCACCGATCGCGAGCCCGACGCGGCGAGCCAGCCGGTGGTGCTGACCTTGCGCGACACCAACCCCAACGCCGCCGCGATCCGCTTCCTCGTCGAGGGCGCGGACCTGCCGCCGGATGCGGGCGACTACGAGCGGATCTGCGTGCTGTTCGACGGCACCGACCAGGATGCGCTCCTGCGCGCCCGCGAGCAGTGGAAGGCCGCCAAGGCCGCCGGCCACGCGGTCGCCTACTGGCAGCAGGACGACGGCGGCCGCTGGCTGAAGAAGGCGTGACGCTCCCCCGCGACTGGAATGCAGGACCGACCATGCCGATCATGAAAATGGCGCGCGTTCTTCCCTCCCCCCTTTGCGGGGGCGGGTACCCTGCGGAGCAGAGGGGGAGAGGGGAGCGCCGTATCCGGAGAGGTCGCGCCCCTCTCCCGGCCCTCGCTGACGCGAGGGCCACCCTCCCCCGCAGAGGGGGGAGGGGGTTCGCGGCACTCGTCGCGCTTCTCTTCGCGATCGTTCCGCTTGCGGCGACGGCCCAGGCGCCGCAGCGCGGGCCCACCGAGGCGCGCGCGCCGGAGGGAAAGAAGCTCCCGCCCGACGTCACCACCGAGCAGAGCGTCACGCTTCCCAACGGCCAGAAGCTCGATTTCACAGCGACCGCGGGCAGCCTGCCGCTGGTCGACGAATCGGGCAAGCTGCAGGCCGAGATCGCCTTCGTCGCCTACACCCGGCCCGCGGCGGCCGGGACGGTGCGGCCGATCACCTTCGCGATCAACGGCGGGCCGGGGGCGGCCTCCGCCTACCTGAACATCGGCGCGATCGGGCCGTGGCGCCTGCCGGCCGACGGCGCGAGCATCAGCCCGTCGCGCTCGGTCGCGCTGGTGCCGAACGACGGCACCTGGCTCGACTTCACCGACCTCGTCTTCATCGACCCGGTCGGCACCGGCTACAGCCGCGCCGCGGACGGCGACGGCAAGGCGTATTGGAGCGTGGAGTCGGACGCCTCGGTGCTGTCGGCGGCGATCGCCCGCTACCTGCGCGTCAACACCCGGATGGGCGACCCGAAATTCTACGTCGGCGAGAGCTACGGCGGCTTCCGGGGACCGCTCATCGCGGCCAAGCTGCAGGAGGATATCGGCGTCGGGCTGTCGGGCCTCGTGCTGCTGTCGCCGGTGCTCGATTTCGGCACCCTGGCGCCCCCGCGCGCCAACCCCTGGGGCAACGTCCTGCGGCTGCCCTCCTACGCGGCCGGCGCCCTGGAGCGGGCCGGCACCGTGCCGACCCGCGAGACCCTGGCCGACACCGAGCGCTACGCCACCGGTGCCTACCTCGCCGACCTGCTCAAGGGGCCCGACGACGCGCCGGCGGTGGCGCGCCTGACCGAGCGCGTCGCCGCGCTGACCGGGCTCGACCCGGCCTTCGTCAAGGCGCAGGGCGGCCGGCTGTCCTCAAGCAGCGTCCAGCGCGAGGTCGACCGCGCGTCGGGCCGCGTCGCCAGCGCCTACGACACCGGCGTCTCGGGATGGGACCCCGACCCGACCGCGGCGCATTCCGGCTTCGACGACCCGCTGCTCACCGCGCTCCAGGCGCCGCTCACCAGCGCGATGATCGACCTCTACGCGAAGACGCTGAACTGGCGGGTGACGAACCTGCGCTACGAGCTCCTGAACACGGCCGTGAACCGAGGCTGGAGCTGGGGCGGCGGCCGCTCCGCGCCGGAGGCGGTCGGCGCCTTGCGCGGCGTGCTGGCGCTCGACGGCAACGTCCGCGTGCTGGTGGCGCACGGCTTCACCGACCTGGTGACGCCGTACTTCGCCTCCAAGCTGCTGATCGACCAGATCCCGTCCTACGGGGCGGAGCCGCGGCTCTCGCTGGCGGTGTACCCCGGCGGGCACATGTTCTATTCCCGCCCCGATGCCCGGGCGGCGTTCAAGCGCGACGTCTCCGCCCTCTACGCCGCCGCGCTGAAGGCGCGCGAGGCGACGGCCCCGAACCCGCAGCGCAAGGAGGCGCCGTGACGTTGCCAGATCTGCGGACCCTCGCCGGCGCCGGCCTGATCGCGGCCGCCCTCCTCGGCGCCTGCACCGTGACCGAGCGGACGCCCCCGCCCGCGCCCTCGGAGATCGTGCCGATCCCGCCGCGCGCGCCCGCGGCGGCGACCTTCACCGGCCCGGTGCTCGCGCCGGACGGATCCTGCACCGGTCCGGCCCCGGCGAGCGCCGCCGCGATCGAGCCGGGCATCGGCGAGTGCGACCTCGTGCGGCTGAAGGGCCGCCCGCCGGTGGACGTGCTGGTCGGGGAAGGCCGCGCCGGCCGCGAGGTCCAGGTGCTCTACACCGAGCCCGGCGCGAAGGAGCTGTACTTCTTCGTCAACAACAAGCTCGACCGCGTGGTGAAGTAGGCCGCCGAAGGCGCGCCTCCGTGTCACGACCGCTATGAAGGCAGGGGGGCGACGGGACCCGGTCGAACCCTGGGCTATCGCACCCGCCAGACCTTCAGCACGTCGCCGCCGACGGGCAGCGGCTCGAGCCAGTCGGCCTGCACGTCGCCGCGGGCGAGGCGCGTGGCGAAGGCGGGGCCGTCGAGGCCCTGGCTCGGCCGCGTGCGGCAGACGATGACGTAGCGGACGCCGTGCGCCGCCACATGCCGGCGCAGGTCGGCCTCGCTGCCGCCGAGACCCTCGATCGCGGCGGTAAGCCCCGGGATCGCCCGGTGATAGGGCGCCGCGACCACCGCGTGCGGCGTCCGCATCAGGATCGACGGTCCCATGATGATCGGCGCGAGCACCGTTCCGGCGGGCAGCGCGGCGAGCGGCGTCACCGCGGCGTCGTCCTGGCAGGCAAAGGACTTGGCGGTCGCCGCCGAGGCCCCGCTCTCCTCGACCAGGCCGGCGAGGACCGCCGGGATCATCCAGGCTGTGCTGATCAGCGCGATGCCTAGGGCGGCGAGGCCGGCGCGTTGACGCGGCGGCGCGGCGCGGTCGCTCGCCAGCGCGTGGGCGCGGTCGAGCGCCGGCCCCGCCACGAACGGGATCAGCCCGGAGGCGACGTAGATCCCGCGGAACTGGAACCAGCCGATGACGAGGCCCGGCCAAAGCAGCATGGCCGCGACGCCGTAGGCGCGCCGGTGCGCGGGCGCCCCCCGGAACGCCGCCCAGGAGGCGGCGAGCGCCGCCAGTACCAGGACGGGATAGTAGACCAGAATCTCGTACTGCCTGCGAGCGACGAACTTCGGAACCGAGGCCATCTCGTTGACCATGAGCAGCCAGCGGTCCCGGACCAGCGGCGTCATCCCTGGAAAGGGGCCGCCGAGGCACACCGGGAACAGCAGGACGAAGCCGCCGACGAGGATCGCGCCGATCGTCGCGACGACCGCGACGCGCGCCCCGATCGAGCCGAGCCGCCGGTCGAGCCCCGCGCAGGCGAGCGCGGCCGCCCCGCCGCCGCCCGCCAGCCAGAGCCAGGGCGGCGAGAGCGCGTCGCAGGCGGTGGCGGTCCAGAGATGCGGTGCGGTCTGCGCCCCGAACAGGAGCGGCGCCGCAAGCCCGATCCCGAGGCCGAAGCCGAGGAAGCAGAGCAGGGCCGGTCGCCCGCGGAAGACCCAGTCGCCGACCACGAACAGCGCCCCGAGCGCGACGGAGGGCAGGCCTTCGAGGCCGATCGCCAGGGAGAGGGCCGCGAGCGCCCCGGCCGCACACCCGGCCCTGGCACCGCCGCGGATCAGGGCCGTCGCCATCCCGAGAATCGCGATCATCTGCACGTCGTGGTGGTCGATCCGGCCGGCGGCGAACTGCACGGTGACGCCGAAGGTCTGCGTTGCAGCGAACAGCGCCAGCACCGCCGCCCGCTTGCCGAAGGTCGTACGCACGCCGGTCCACAGCACCGCGGCGTAGACCGCGAGCAGCAGCGGCGGCCAGAACGCCGCGACGATCCCCTCGGCGAGCCCGGAGCCGAGCAGGGGCGTCAGTGCGAGGAGCAGGCCGGCCAGCGGCGCGTCGAGCAGGCGCGACCAGTGGCTCGGCACGCCGCCCGGCGGCAGGAATCGGTACTGGACGTTGTCGTACCAGCCCTGGCCGGCGGCGAGGTCGCGCGCCTCGACGAGGCGCATCGCGTCGTCGGTGTCGGGCACGCGCAGGTGCCGGATCGTCTCGATCACGTCGCCCGGCGGATACAGCGTGACCGCGCAGAAGAGCACCAGCAGCCACAGGATCGTCCCCGCATCGAGGCGTGCCGGCTTCCCGGCCGAAAACGAAGCTGTGGCCGCCATCGCGCCTCTCCGGTGCCCGCCGGCCGCTCCGGCCGCGGCGGGTCTCGTTCCGCTCGCGCGACCCTGCCGCGAATGCGCTTAACGGGCGGTCAAGAGCGTCAGCCTGGCAGGTTTCCTTAACCACACCGTGCGCAAGGTGCGCGGACGCAGAAGCAGGCCGGGGCAGCGGATGAGTCATCACACCGAGACGCTGGTGATCGGCGGCGGCCCCGCCGGGCTCACCGCGGCCTACCTGCTGTCGAAGCAGGGCCGCGACGTCACCGTGCTGGAGCGCGACTCGACCCAGGTCGGCGGCATCTCGCGCACGGTGAGCCACAACGGCTACCTGTTCGACATCGGCGGCCACCGCTTCTTCTCGAAGTCGAAGGCCGTGGTCGACCTCTGGGACGAGCTCCTGCCCGACGACTTCATCGAGCGGCCGCGCCTGTCGCGGATCTACTACCAGGGCAAGTACTACGCCTACCCGCTGAAGGCCTTCGAGGCCCTGCGCAATCTCGGGCTCCTCACCAGCACCGCCTGCGTGCTGTCCTACCTCTACGCCCGCGCCCGGCCGATCGCCGCGCCGAAGCACTTCCACGGCTGGGTCCGCAACCAGTTCGGCGAGAAGCTGTTCTCGATCTTCTTCAAGACCTACACCGAGAAGGTCTGGGGCATGTCCTGCGACGCGATCTCGGCCGACTGGGCCGCGCAGCGCATCAAGGGCCTCGACCTCGGCGCCGCCATCCGCGACGCGCTGAAGCGCTCGCTCGGGATCCGGGCGAAGCCCAAGGCCGGCGAGCCGGTGATCAAGACGCTGATCGAGTCGTTCCGCTATCCCCGCCGCGGCCCCGGCATGATGTGGGAGGCGGCGGCGGAGAAGATCGCCGCGCAGGGCGGCAGGGTTCTGCTCGACCGCGGCGTCGACGGCCTGTCGTTCGACCCCGCTGCCGGCCTGTGGCGCGTCGCGGCGGTCCGCGGCGACGGCACGCGCGAGACCTTCACCGCGCGCCACGTGATCTCCTCGGCGCCGGTGCGCGAGCTCGTGGACGCGATCACGCCGCGGCCGATCAGCACCTTCCAGGCGCGCGCGCTGCAGTATCGCGACTTCGTCACGGTGGCGCTGATCGCCAAGTCGCAGAAGAACTTCCCCGACAACTGGATCTACATCCACGATCCCTCGGTGCAGGTCGGGCGGGTGCAGAACTTCCGCTCGTGGTCGCCCGAGATGGTGCCCGACGAGGCCCATACCTGCCTCGGGCTCGAATACTTCTGCTTCGAGGGCGACGGCCTCTGGACCGCGAGCGATGCCGACCTCGTCGCTCTGGCCAAGCGCGAGATCGGGCAGATCGGCCTGATCGACCCGGCCGACGTGGTCGACGCCTGCGTCGTGCGCCAGCCCAAGGCCTACCCGGTCTACGACGAGACCTATGCCGAGAACGTCGCGCTGGTGCGGATGGAGCTGGAGCGGGACTTCCCGACGCTGCACCTCGTCGGCCGCAACGGCATGCACAAGTACAACAACCAGGACCACGCGATGATGACGGCGATGCTCACCGTCGAGAACATCGTCGCGGGCCATCGCCGCCACGACGTCTGGCGGGTCAACGAGGATGCCGAGTACACCGAGGCCGGAATCTCGGGGGCGCAGGCCGCTCTCGGCAGCGAGCGGCTGGTTCCGCGCAAGGTCGCCTGAGGCGACGGGAGCGAGGGGCGTTTGCCAAGACAGTGATGCGCCCGCGTCACGACGCGGCCTTGCCGATGCCGGCGCGCGGCATACACTCCCCGCCAACGCCCGGTTGCAGGGGCGGTTTCGGGAGGCAAGCCCCATGCGATCGGTCCCCATGCGATCGGTGATTCTCGCCGCGCTCCTGTCGAGCGCGGCCGTCGCGACCTCGGGATTCGCGACCTCCGCCCTGGCGCAGGGCGCGTCCCCCGCCGAGACCAAGGCGAAGGCGGACGACCTGGAGAAGCTGCAGGGCTTCAAGAGCACGAACACGGCGCCCGCGCCCGAGATCCCGCAGACCGGGCGCAAGGCCGACGCCATCCGCAAGACGCTCGGCAGGATCAAGCTGCCCGAGGGCTTCAAGATCGACCTCTACGCGATCGTGCCCGACGCCCGCTCGATCGCGGTCGGCCCCAATGCCGGCGTGCTGTTCGTCGGCACCCGCAAGACCAAGGTCTACACCGTCACCGACCGCGACAAGGACCGGGTCGCCGACGAGGTCCGCGCCTTCGCGCCGGGCATCGACTTCAAGATCCCCAACGGCGTCTGCTTCTCGAAGGACGGCGTGCTGACGGTCGTCGAGCAGAACCGGGTGCTGTCCTTCCCCGCGGCGGAGTTCTTCTACGAGAACCCGGACGTCGCCGCCGGCATCGTCGTCAAGCAGGGCGAGCTGATCCCGGCTGGAGAAGAGAGCTACAACCACACCGCCCGCGTCTGCCGCGTCGGGCCCGACGGCAAGACCTACATCGCGCTGGGCCAGCCCTACAACGTGCCGGCGCCGGAGAAGCTCGAGCTGTACCGCACGCACGGCATCGGCGGCATCGTGCGCGTGGACGCCGACGGCAAGAACCGCGAGGTCTACGCCACCGGCATCCGCAACTCCGTCGGCATCGACTTCGCGGCCGACAAGACGCTGTGGTTCACCGACAACCAGGTCGACGGCATGGGCGACGACAAGCCGCCGGGCGAGCTCAACCACGCGACGAAAGCCGGCGAGAACTTCGGCTTCCCGTGGTTCGGCGGCGGCGCCGTCCGCACCGTCGAGTACAAGGACCAGGCGCCGCCGGCCGACGCGGTCGCGCCGGTGGCCGAGCTGCCGCCGCACGCGGCCGATCTCGGGCTGACCTTCTACAACGGCAAGCAGTTCCCCCAGGCCTATCGCGGCGGCCTCTTCATCGCCGAGCACGGCTCGTGGAACCGCACCGAGCCGGTGGGCGCGCGGATCATGTTCGCGCCCGTCTCCGACGGCAAGGTCGGCGCGCCCAAGCCCTTCGCCGAGGGCTGGCTGACCGGCGACGGCGAGTATCTCGGCCGCCCCGTGGACGTCGCGGTGCTGCTCGACGGCTCGCTCCTGGTCTCCGACGACGCGGCCGGGGCGGTCTACCGGATCTCGTACGAAGGCGACGCGAAGTAGGGCGATCGGCCGTCGAGGGCCGTGCACCCTCTTCCCTCCCCCGCGTAGGGGGAGGGAGAACGCGCCGAGCCGGCGTCGCCCAGCGCGTTGCACGCGCTGTCTGAGTCCCCCCTGAATGCTTCCGGTCACCCCATGCTCCGCCCGTCCCTCCTCGTCCTGATCCTCGCCCTCGCGCCCGTCGCCGTCCAGGCGGGCGATGCCGCCGCCGGGCGCAAGCGGGCCACCGCCTGCCAGGCCTGCCACGGCATGGACGGGCTCTCGAAGCTGCCGGAGGCCCCCAACCTCGCCGGCCAAGTCGAGATCTACCTGGTGAAGGCGCTGACCGAGTACCGCGACGGGACGCGGCAGAACCCGGTGATGTCGGTCGTGGCGAAGGACCTGTCGGACGCCGACATCGCCAACCTCGCGGCCTATTACGGCGGCCTGCAGATCGAGGTGATCCCGCCGGGCTGAGGTCCCGAGGCGGCTTTCGCCCGGCGCCCCGTCGCCCTATCCCGATCGAACGACGCGGAGGTTTCCGATGTGGACGTCGACGATGCCGCGCCCGGAGGCGCCGGCCTTTCGCCAGCGCGGATGGCCGGCCACGCCGGCGCCGCGCGGGCTGCTCGCCCTCGGCACCGTCCTGGCAATCGCCGCCGCGGGCTTGGTGGTCGCGCGCGCCCCGGCGACGACGATCGATCCCGATCTGGTGCGGGTGATCCGCGCCATGGCCGTGATCAAGGGCGGCTTCGCCGCGATGGCGCTCGCCGCGTGCTGGTGGCGCCTCGGACAGCCGGCCTCGGGCTGGCGGGGGGGCGCCTACGTCGCGGGCCCGGCGCTGATGGCGGGCGGCGCCCTCGCGCTGTGGTTGCTGCAGAGCGTCGGCGTCGCCGCGCTCGGCCTGCATCTCGGGCTGTTCGGCGTGCTCGCCGCCGGGCTGACGGACCCCGCCTTCTTCGATGGCCGGCGCCGCCGGCGCGCTTGACGCGTTTTCGAGCGCGATGGAGGCCGGATCGCGTGAAGAAAACGCGACTGCAAAGAAGACGCCTCAGCGGCCGAGGCGCCGCCGCGCCGCATCGCGGGCGCGGTGCTCGAAGCGGGCGAGGCGGACGCGCCGCTCCAGCGAGAGCGCGTCGCGGCCCGGCGGCATCGCGATGATCTCGGCGACGCGCTCGCGCTCGCGATACAGGCTTTCCAGGGCCGAGCCCGCGAGCGTCGCCGAATCAAGCCGGTCGGCGAAGGCGGTCTCGTGGCAGGCGCGCACGATCTCGGCTTCGAGCAGCAGGCCCGGGGCGCAGGCGCGCCGGTCCTCGTCGTAGGCGGTCTTCAGCAGCGTCGCGGTGCCGCCGCCGGTGAGCGCGAGGCTGATCGCGACCGGCCTGCCGTCGACGGCCAGGATGTCGGCGCGCGCCCCGACGGGCCCGTGCGTCGGCCCGAACAGCGCGCGCGCGAAGGCCGCGTGCTCCGGGCGACAGGCCATCGCCGAGCCGGCCGTGCCCTTCCAGCCGGCGCGCTCCAGCGCGAGGAAGGCGGCGACCGCCCGCTCCAGGCCCGGGCCGGAGGTCGCCGTCTCGAACGTCACCGCGCCGGCCTCGCTCAAGCGCTTGGCGCGGCGGCGCAGGTCCTTCAGGCGGGCCCTGTGCGGGTGGCCGGCGAGGAAGGCGTCGTGGCTCGGGCGCCGGTCGAGCACCGGGCGCTCAAAGGCGGCCACCGTGGCCCGGCGCCAGCCGGCGCGGTCCATGGCGGCGACGAGCCCGGCACCGGCCGGCCCGTCGAGGGACAGCAGCGGCCAGCGCCAGGCCCGCCCGCCCGAGGCCGCGCCGAGGCCCGCGACGAGGCCGTCGAACACCGCATCCGGCCCGTCGGCGACGAGGGGCGCCGTCGCGGTGACGAAGGGCGAGAGGAAGGGCCGCGCGACGCGCCCGCCGAGGCCGCTGAGATCGCGCACCATCCGGTAGGGCAGGGCGGCCTCGAGCCGTCCCTCGCGGCGGACGGTGACGAAACGCAGGGCCTCGGCGGCGAGGCCCGCCCGCTGGTGCGCTTCGACGACGTGGCGCGCGTAATGCGGATGCGGCGCCCGGGCGCGGCCGAACAGGTCGTCCCATTCTTCGGGACGCGGCGCGTCGGACGGCCCGGCCTCGATCGCGGGGACGGGCGATGCGACCCGGATCATCGGGCGTCCATCGCGAAAAGGCCGGCCCAGACCGGGGTCGCGAGGCCGTGAACGCGCCGCGCCGCCAGCGCCAGGATGCCGGCCCGCAGGACCGTGGTCAGCGCCATCCCCAGCGCCGCCCCGATCACCCCGAGCGGCGGCACGAGGACGAGGCAGGCGCCGACCGCCACCGCCAGCATCGCCAGCGTGATGCCGGCGCAGAGCCGCTCGCCGCCGAGCATGGTCAACAGGTCCTCGCCCGGGCCGAACAGGCTCGCCGCGACGCTGCCGGCGGCAAGCACCGTGAGGATCGGGATGCTGTCGGAGAATTGCGGCCCGAACATCGCCAGCAGCAGCGGGCTCGCGGCGACGACCCCGAGCGCCACCAGGGCGGTGGCGGCCAACGTGCCGCGGCCCTGCAGGCGCACCAGCCAGGCGAGCGTGTCCCGGTCGCCGACGGCGTGCGCCGCGCTGAAGCGCTGCGCGGTGGCGGCGACGGCGGCGAAATGGACGAACACGACGAACTGCTGGATCCGCGTCGCGGCGAAGTACAGGCCGACGGCGGAGGGCGGCATCAGGAAGCCGAGCACGACGACGTCGACGAAGGTGAAGCCGGCATTGGCCAGGTCGATCAGCGCGATCGGCAGGCTGGCGCCGAGCCAGTGCCGCCAGCGGTAGCGGCGCGGGCCCCGGGGCAGCGTGCGCGCCATCCGCGCCAGCACCAGCCCGGCCTGGATCGCGACGGCGAGGATCGCGGCGGCGAGCATGCAGGCCATCGCCACCCAGGCCTCGGCCGGCGCGCCGAGCAGGATCGCGGCGACCATCGCGACCATCATCACGGTCTGGCGCAGCAGGTAGGGCGGCGCGATCGCCAGCACCGCCCAGTTCTGGCTGCGGGCGAGGCCTTCCAGGTAATCCTGGAGCGCGAACAGCGGCAATACGAGCGCCGCGACGAGGAGCGGCGCGCGGTAGGGCCCGGCGACCCAGCCCGGCCACAGCGTCAGCACCGCGGCTCCGAGCAGCGCGACGGCCAGGGCCGCCCCGCCGATCGCGACGGCGCCGGCCACGAGGTAGCCGCGGGCGTGGTCGAGGTCGCCGCGGGCCTGGTTCACCGGCAGGAAGCGGCAGGCGCCCTGCGACAGGCCGAGCGTCACCGAATGGCCGATCATCGCGGTCCAGACCCAGACCGTGGCGAAGACGCCGTATTCCTGCCAGCCCATCAGCCGGGCGGTGAGCACCTGCGCGCCGTAGGCGAAACCGGCCGAGGCGATGCGGATCGCGAACACGTCGAGGGCGGTGCGGGCCGGGCCGGTCGCGGCGATGCGCAGGCGGCGGACGGCCGAGCCGAGGGTCGCCGCCGCCATCTCCGCCTCCCTCGACCCCGCGGTTCCGCACCGCGCGGATCGGACCCGAGCCCTAACCCGGGCCCCGTTGCGGCGGGGTTAATGGGCCGGCGCCGTCACGGTCTGGGGGGCGCGACCGCCGCGCCCACGGTGCCGGACGTCTCGCGCGGCGGCGCGGCCGCGCTGCCGGTGGCGTCCGGCTGCTGCAGCGACAGCGTGATCGCCCGGCTGACATGCTCGGCCATGCAGCGCAGGCCGAGGTCGTTCAGCCGGAACTGCTGGCCGAGCATGTGGCCCTCGCCCTTGTCGCTGCGCCCGGCGAGGTAGCGCATCGCGTCGTAGCGCAGCACCAGCGGCACCTTCTCGCTCGTCGCCACGGTGCGTACCGACTGGACGATGCTGGTGTAGTACGCGTCGGCGGCGAGGCTGGCGGTGTAGAGCGGATCGACCAGGACCACGTCGATGTCGTGCGACTTGATCCACCTCACGGTCTCTGTGAGGGCGTCGGTGAAGGCGTCGAGCTCGACCCGGGCGAGGGCGTCGTGGGTACCCACCTGCCAGATCACGAGGTCCGGCTCGACGTCGGCCACCATGCTGCGCAGGCGCTCCGCCGCGCCCGAGGCGATCTCGCCCTGGAGGCCGCGATACTCCATCACCACGTCGACGTTGGGCATCGCGCGCTCCAGCGCCGTCTCGAGCTTGACCGGGTAGGTCGCGGACGCGCCGGGCGCGGCATTGCCGCCGATGGCGAGCACCCGCACCGGGCGCTTCTTCAGGATCGCCGCCTTCACCGCCTCGAGCTGGGCCAGCGTGTAGAGCTGCGAGCCCGGCACGCGGCATTCGGGTGACAGGCTGGGATCGGCGGGCTCCGCCTCCTTGGCCGCGGCGCCGGAGGGCGGGGACACGATCATGGGAGCGCCGCTCGACCGGGGCGCGGCCTCGCGAGGGGCGTCCTGCGCATCCGCGGGGGCGCTCGCGATGAGGCCGAGGAGCAGGGCGGCGGCGATCCGGCGCATCGCGGCGGCCCTCACGACGCCACCCGGACTTTTCGGCCGCGCCATTCCACGAACCACGCGGTCGCGCCGAGGCCGACGATGCCGACGGCGAGCACGATCATGTCGACGATCAATCCGCCGCCGGTCCGAAAGCGCAGGAGCTGGCCGCCGAGGCTCAAGATCGATCCCATGGAGAACACGGCCAGGGAATTCCGGCCCAGGCTCGCAAGATACCCGACAATCAAGGGGATGCGGGGCGCGATGATACCGTAGACCGGGCCGAATGCGAGAAGGACGCCCACGAAATGTAACAGGCGCGCCGGCGTCAAGTAGGTCTTGTCGAAGCTGAACAGCAGTCGCGGGTCCGGGACCAGCATCGGATCGGGGCGGATCTCCAGCACCGAGAGCACGATCCCGAGGACGACGATCGCGATCCCGAGGGGGAACAGGCGGCGCGACCACAGCCGCAGCGTGCCCGAGGTGCGGTTCCAGTCCTGCAGGACGAAGCCGAGCACCAGGAGCAGCTGCCAGCACCACGGATCGAAGAACCAGTCGCCCTGCCCGGGCCAGGACGGCAGGTTCCACTCCTCGACGAGGCTGGCGAGGTAGAGGCCGGCCGAGAGCCCGAGGGCGAGGAGCCGGCTCTCTCTGGCGATCAGCACGAAGACCGGGGCGATCCCGAGCAGCACCACGTAGAGCGGCAGGATGTTGAAGAACCCGAGCTGGTGGGTGAGCAGCACCATGCCGACGACGGTTTGGATCGGGTCGGCGAAGAACCCGCCGGCATTGTGCCATTCGAGGATCAGCGGGTTGTCGAAGACCAGCGCGGTGCCGGCGATCATCGCCAGCGCGATCACCATCACGGCGAGCTGCGCCCGGTAGACCTCGATGGTGCGCGACAGGAGGCGCAGCACCGAGCGCAGCCGCGGCTCGGGCGTGCCGTCGCGGCCGCGGGTGGCGATGCCGATCGACCAGCCGGCCAGGAACACGAACAGTTCGGCCGCGTCCGAGATGCCGTACTGCGAGTAGGTGTAGCGCTCGAAGGTGTTGCCGGGGACGTGATTGATGAAGATCGTGACCAGGGCGAGCCCGCGCCAGAAATCGATCGCGTTCGGTTCCCGCATCGCGGTGTCGGCTCCGGAAGTTCGGCGTGCGGGTTCGTCCGCCGGCGGCGCGTCGCGACGCGGCGAAGGCCGGTCCTGATACGGCGGCGCAGGCCCGACTGCAAAGGTGCGCCGCAGACGCCCCGCCCCGCGGGTCGAACCGACACGCCGTCGCCCGCGTTACGCCGGGACAAGGAGCCGACGATGTCCAGAACCCACGGAATTTCCGCTTTCGCCCTCGCCGCCGCTGTGGCCGCGTCATGGTCGGGCCAAGCGCTCGCCCAGGCCCAGACGGGCACGGGCGGCGGGCCGACCACGACGATCACCGCGCCGAACACCTCGAGCGTCGGCCAGACCGTTCCGCGCCCGGGCGCCGCCGGCGAGGGCAGATTGGGCGACCGGGAGACGCGGACGGCCAACGAGAAGAAGGACGATCAGCTCATGCGCGGCATCTGCATCGGCTGCAGCAAGCAGTGACGGCGGCCCGGCGGTTCACTGAACCCGAGTTCACGCCGCCGGGTTCTCGCGTGCCAATCGCAATAGGTTCTGTCCGTAGGCGGTCTTCTTGAACAGCTCGCCGCGGGCGACGAGCTGCTCGTGGCCGATGAAGCCCTGCTCGAACGCGATCTCCTCCAGGCAGGCGACCTGCAGCCCCTGGCGGTGCTGGATCGTGCGCACGAACTCGGAGGCCTCCAGCAGGCTGTCGTGCGTGCCGGTGTCGAGCCAGGCGTAGCCGCGGGACATCTTCTCGACGTGGAGCTGGCCGCGCTCGAGATAGGCCTCGTTGACCGAGGTGATCTCGAGCTCGCCCCGCGCCGAGGGCGTCACCGCGGCGGCGATGTCGAGCACCTGATTGTCGTAGAAGTACAGGCCGGTCACCGCCCAGGTCGATTCCGGCTCGGCCGGCTTCTCGACCAGCCGCAACGGCCGCCCGGCCGCGTCGAGCGTGACCACGCCGTAGGCCTGCGGGTTCTCGACGTGGTAGGCAAATACCGTCGCCCCCGCCTTGCGCTCGGCGGCGCGCGCCAGCAGGTCGCTCATGCCGGCGCCGAAGAACAGGTTGTCGCCGAGGATCAGCGCGACGTCGTCCTCGCCGACGAACTCGCGGCCGATGAGGAAGGCCTGCGCCAGCCCCTCGGGCCTCGGCTGCACCGCGTAGGCGAAGCGCAGCCCGAACTGCTCGCCGGTGCCGAACAGGCGCTTGTAGTTGTCGAGGTGCTCGGGGCTCGAGATGATCAGGATCTCGCGGATGCCGGCCAGCATCAGCACCGAGACCGGGTAGTAGATCATCGGCTTGTCGTAGACCGGCAGCAGCTGCTTGTTGATCGACAGCGTCGCCGGATGCAGCCGCGTGCCGGAGCCGCCGGCCAGGATGATGCCCTTCATCGGAAGGCCTCCGTTGTGACCGGCCCGATCAGGCGGTCGAGAATGGTGTCGAGAGCTTGTTGCCACGGCCGCATCGCGATGCCGTAGGCGGCGTTCAGGCTCTCGGTCGAGAGCGCCGAGTTCGCCGGCCGCCGGGCCGGGGTCGGGTAGGCGCTGGTGGGGATGCCCGCGACCGGCACGGAGCGGCCGCCGCGGCGGGCGCTGCCGGCGACGATGGCTTGCGCAAAACCGTGCCAGGTGGTCGTCCCGGCGTTGACGCAGTGGAAGGTGCCGGTCGGCGCCCCCGCGTCGCCCGCCATCCGCAGGGCGACGGCGGCCAGCGCCGCGGCGAGGTCGGCCGCCGAGGTCGGGCAGCCGTGCTGGTCGTCGACCACGGTGAGCCGGTCGCGCTCGGCGGACAACCGCAGCATCGTCTTGACGAAGTTGCCCCGGTGCGGGCTCACCACCCAGGCGGTGCGCAGGATCGCGTGGCGCGGGTTGCCGGCCCGCACCGCCAGCTCGCCCCCGGCCTTGCTCGCGCCGTAGACGCTGCGCGGGGCGATCGGGTCGTCGGGCCGGTAGGCGCCGTCGCGCGTGCCGTCGAAGACGTAGTCGGTCGAGACCTGCACCAGCGGGACGGCGTGGCGCGCGGTCTCGGCGGCGAGGATCGCCGGCGCCAGCGCGTTGAGGCGCCAGGCGGCCACCGGCTCGGCCTCGGCCCTGTCGACCGCGGTGTAGGCGGCCGTGTTGATCACCGCGCCCCAGGGGCGCTCCGCCATCCGAGCCGCCACCGCCTCCGCATCGGTGATGTCGAGGGCGGCGCGGTCGGGCGCGTGGACCCGGACGCCGTCCGGCCAGGCGTAGGCCTGCAGCTCGGTGCCGACCTGCCCGGCGCCGCCGAGAACGAGGATGTCCATTCAGGCGCCGCCCGTCGCGGCGGGCGCGGCCGGGGCGAGGCCGAGGCGCTCGCCGGCGTAGCGGCCCTCCCGGATCGGGCGCCACCAGGCCGCGTTGTCGAGGTACCAGCGCACGGTCTCCTCCAGCGCCTGCTCGAAGGTCTTGGACGGCGCCCAGCCGATCTCGGCCTCG
>NZ_JAKSYA010000061.1:0-11717 GCF_022829485.1 Methylobacterium sp. J-059 | reverse complement strand
CAGCCCGGTAGCTCGTCAGGCTCATAACCTGAAGGTCACAGGTTCAAATCCTGTCCCCGCAACCAAACACACCACATACACCTCACATAACCGCAAACAGCCGGCCCGCGCACCACGCAGGCCGGCTGTTTGCGTTTAGGGACAGCAGTCGACGCCGAGGCGATAACGGTCGCCTGCGGCTCTGCCAAAGCCCTGCACGACATTCCACCTGATGACCACCGTCGCGCGTCCCCGGCAGGGGAGGGGGCGCGGCAAGATGACGGCACAGGGACGTCGCGCGTCTACTCGGCCTGCGGAGCCGGCGTTCCGCTGTCGGGATTCATGCCTTCCACCGGCGGCTTGCGACGGGGACGGGGCGTCGCTGCGGGCGTGGCCGTCGTGGTGACGGTGACGCCGAGGCGGGTGGCCAGCGCGAGGGCGCGGTTCTCGGTGACCCGGAGATGGCAGAAGCCGTGGGCGCCCTCCCGGGCGTAGGTCCGGCAGAGCTGCTCGCGGTCTGAGGAGAAGGCGGCCTGCTCCGTGACGATCGGCCGAACGTCCTCACGTCGGGCGCGCTGCGTCATCAGCTTGTAGTTCTCGCGCACCGCCTTGTCGGCGACCCCGCGGGCCGAGTCGAACTCGGCCGAGCGCGGGATCAGGCCGGCGGCGGCCGGCCCCCACAGGCCGACCGGGGCGGTGGCGCAATCCTGCGCCGAGAACGTGCATAGCGGGGTCGGGCCGAGGCTCGATACCAGCACGCCCCCTTCCGTCACGTCGAAGCGCAGCGGGCATTCGGCGGCGGCCGCCTCGTAGCGCGGCACGCCCTCGGGCTTGCCCTCGGAGGTCAGCGACACGGGCCCTCCGCCGCCGAGCGGCACCTTGCAGGCTTCGGTCGGCTGCGAGACCTTGGTGCCGGGCAGCGTGATCCTGGCCGCCATCCCGGATCCCGAGCGCTCGAGCTTGAAGCTTCCGGTCAGGCCGTTGAGCATCAGCTCCTGCCCGACGACGCCGTCTTCCGAGGGCGCCTTCAGCACCACCGGCCGGGCGGGCGCCGCAGGGCGCGGCGCGTCGGGCAACGGTGCCGACGGATCGTCGGGAAGCGGCGTGCCTGGGATGGGTCCCGACGGCGGGGCGGTCGGGACGCCGCGCGGCGGAACCGGAGGCTTGGCTGCGCGGCCGATCCCGAACAGCTCCTCGAAGAAGTTCTGGGCCGAGGCTTCGCCGGGCATCAGGGCCGCGAGGGCGAGGCAGGGGACCGCGAGCAACGGGAGGACGGGTCTGCGGGTCGGACGCATCGGGTCTTTCGGGCCGGGGACGGCGGCAGGTGGCCCGCGCGATGCCGGCCTCGCACCCTGCCGGACGCTCTTCACGAAGCGTTAACACGCCTTCGATGGCGCGGGCGTGGCCGAGGCGCAACAAAATGCAGGCCGGCACGACGTGCGCTTTGCGGGCCCACAGGTCGAATTTGGGTCACCGGGATGCAATGCAGGGGCGAGCCCGCGGAGAAACCGACCGTCCGGCCGCATTCGCCGAGACGGCGCAAGGACTTGCACGGATCGCGCATCTCGGGGCCCGGCTTCGCCTTGCGAGCCCGCATCGCCCTTCTTATATCCGGCGAGACGCGGGATTAAGCATGGGATTGGAGCCGTTCGCGGCCCTTGTTCCGGCCCCGGTTCCGTCTCCACATCTTCTCACACCACACCGCCATGGGCCGAGCTGCTTCGGGGCTCGGCGGTCTGCTTGATCGCAACCAACAAAAGGGATCCCACCATGGGTAAAGTCATCGGCATCGACCTCGGCACCACCAATTCGTGCGTCGCCGTGATGGAGGGCTCGCAGCCCAAGGTCATCGAGAACGCGGAAGGCGCCCGCACCACGCCGTCCATCGTCGCCTTCACCGACGACGGCGAGCGCCTCGTCGGCCAGCCGGCCAAGCGCCAGGCCGTCACCAATCCCGAGCGCACCTTCTTCGCCATCAAGCGCCTCGTCGGCCGCACCTACGACGATCCGATGACGCAGAAGGACAAGGGCCTCGTGCCCTACAAGATCGTCCGCGGCGACAACGGCGACGCCTGGGTCGAGGCCGACGGCAAGAAGTACTCGCCGTCCCAGATCTCGGCCTTCACCCTTCAGAAGATGAAGGAGACCGCCGAGTCGCATCTCGGCCAGCCGGTGACGCAGGCCGTCATCACGGTGCCGGCCTACTTCAACGACGCCCAGCGCCAGGCGACCAAGGACGCCGGGCGGATCGCCGGCCTCGAGGTGCTGCGCATCATCAACGAGCCGACGGCGGCCGCGCTCGCCTACGGCCTCGACAAGAAGAAGGCCGGCACCATCGCGGTCTACGACCTCGGTGGCGGCACCTTCGACGTGTCAATCCTCGAGATCGGCGACGGCGTGTTCGAGGTGAAGTCGACCAACGGCGACACCTTCCTCGGCGGCGAGGACTTCGACAACCGCGTGGTCGAGTACCTGACCGCCGAGTTCAAGAAGGAGCAGGGCATCGACCTGACCAAGGACAAGCTCGCCCTCCAGCGCCTCAAGGAGGCCGCCGAGAAGGCCAAGATCGAGCTGTCCTCGGCGACCCAGACCGAGATCAACCTGCCCTACATCACCGCCGACGCCACCGGTCCGAAGCACCTCGCGCTCAAGCTCAGCCGCGCCAAGTTCGAGTCGCTGGTCGACGATCTGGTCCAGCGCACGATCGAGCCGTGCCGCAAGGCGCTCAAGGATGCCGGCGTCTCGGCCTCCGAGATCGACGAGGTCGTGCTCGTCGGCGGCATGATCCGCATGCCGAAGATCCAGGAGGTTGTGAAGTCGTTCTTCGGCAAGGAGCCGCACAAGGGCGTCAACCCGGACGAGGTCGTGGCCATCGGCGCCGCGGTCCAGGCCGGCGTGCTGCAGGGCGACGTCAAGGACGTGCTGCTGCTCGACGTGACCCCGCTCTCGCTCGGCATCGAGACCCTGGGCGGCGTGTTCACCCGGCTCATCGATCGCAACACCACGATCCCGACCAAGAAGAGCCAGACCTTCTCGACGGCCGAGGACAACCAGAACGCGGTCACCATCCGGGTCTTCCAGGGCGAGCGCGAGATGGCGGCCGACAACAAGCTGCTCGGCCAGTTCGACCTGATGGGCATTCCGCCGGCCCCGCGCGGCATGCCGCAGATCGAGGTGACCTTCGACATCGACGCCAACGGCATCGTCAACGTGACGGCCAAGGACAAGGCGACGAACAAGGAGCACCAGATCCGCATCCAGGCCTCGGGCGGCCTCTCGGACGCGGATATCGAGAAGATGGTCAAGGACGCCGAAGCGAACGCGGAGGCCGACAAGCGCCGCCGCGAGCTCGTCGAGGTGAAGAACCAGGGCGAAAGCCTGATCCACGCGACCGAGAAGTCGGTCAAGGAGTACGGCGACAAGGTCTCGGAGGCCGACAAGGGCGGCATCGAGACGGCGATGACCGCGCTCAAGACCGCGCTCGAGGGCGAGGACGTCGAGACGATCAAGGCCCGCACCACCGACCTGATGCAGGCCTCGATGAAGCTCGGCGAGGCGATGTACGCCGCGAGCCAGACCCCCGAGGGCGGTCCGGACGCCGCCGCCGGCCAGGAAGCCAAGAAGGACGACGTCATCGACGCCGACTTCTCGGAGGTCGACGAGAAGGACCAGAAGAAGCGGGCGTAAGCTCCGCGCGCACCCTGAAGCGGGGCCGGAGCGATCCGGTCCCGTTTTCGCTTGCGGGTTCGGCTTCGGGCCGTCATTCCGGGGGCTGCTCCGGCGCCCGCGCGGAGCGGGCGGCCGCCCGGGCGCGACACGACCCTTCAAGACGTGGAACAGCGACATCGCCGACTGCCTGGGGCAGGCGGACGGATCGTTAGGGACTATCGAGGCAAGGCATGTCGAAGCGGGACTATTACGAGATCCTGGGCGTCGCCAAGACCGCGTCGGACGGCGAGATGAAGGTCGCCTTCCGCAAGCTCGCCATGACCTACCACCCGGACAAGAATCCCGGCAACAAGGACGCCGAGATCAAGTTCAAGGAGATCAACGAGGCGTATCAGTGCCTGTCCGACGGGCAGAAGCGCGCCGCCTACGACCGCTTCGGCCACGACGCCTTCACGCAGGGCGGCGGCCAGGGCGGGCCCGGATTCGGCAACGAGTTCGGCGACTTCATGTCGGACATCTTCGACAACTTCTTCGGCGACGGCCGCGGCGGCCAGCAGCAGGCCCGCGGGCGCGGCGGCGCACCGGGCCGCGAGCGCGGGTCCGACCTGCGCTTCAGCCTTGAGATCTCGCTCGAGGAGGCCTTCACGGGGAAGGCCGAGACCATCAAGATCCCGACCTCGATCACCTGCGAGACCTGCGCCGGATCGGGGGCGAAGCCCGGCTCCAAGCCGCGCACCTGCCAGACCTGCGCCGGCTACGGCCGGGTGCGGGCGGCGCAGGGGTTCTTCGCGATCGAGCGCACCTGCCCGAACTGCCACGGCCGCGGCGAGATCGTCGACGACCCCTGCACCGCCTGCGCCGGCGCCGGCCGGGTCAACCGCGAGCGCACGCTGGCGATCAACGTGCCGGCGGGCGTCGACGACGGCCTGCGCATCCGGCTCGCCGGCGAGGGCGAGAGCGGCCTGCGCGGCGGGCCGGCCGGCGACCTCTACGTGTTCCTCTCGATCAAGCAGCACGCCTTCTTCCAGCGCGACGGTGCCGACCTGTTCTGCCGGGTCCCGATCTCGATGGTGACGGCGGCGCTGGCGGGCGAGATCACCGTGCCGGTGATCGACGGCTCGCAGACCCAGGTGCGGATCCCGGCCGGGACCCAGACCGCCAAGCAGTTCCGCATCAAGGGCAAGGGCATGCCGGTCCTGCGCACCCGCGAGGTCGGCGACCTCTACATCCAGGTCTTCGTCGAGACGCCGCAGAACCTGACCAAGCGCCAGCGCGAGCTGCTCCAGGAGTTCGGCCAGACCGCCTCCGACGACAATCATCCGGAGGCCGCCGGCTTCTTCTCAAAGGTGCGCGATTTCCTCGGCGGCTTCGGCGGCACCGCCCGCCAGTAGCGGGAAACGCAAGATGCGGGGCCGGGCGGATCAAAACCGGCCGGCCCCGGTTGAGCCTTCGGCCGAGGTCGCTTCGATCGCCGAGGCTGGTGTGATCGCAATGCGCTAGGCACGAGCGCAACCTTGCCTGTAAGACATGTGCCGACCGCTGCGCTGACCGCCGGGATCGCGACGTCGCGATCGGACCTGAAGGAACATCGGACTTGCCGCCGCTACGTCGTTCCAGTGCGAAAGCCTCGTCCGTGAACGCGAAGGTGCGGCGCGATCCGCTGGAGGACGAGGCGCGGTTCCTCAAATCCTGGCTCGAGCGCCCCCTCGTCACCGGCTCGGTCACCCCGTCTGGCAAGATGCTGGCCCGGACCATGGCGGCCTACGTCGATCCGGCCGTCTCCGGCCAGGTGATCGAGATCGGACCCGGCACCGGCCCCGTCACCGAGGCGCTGATCCGCCGGGGCGTCGCGCCCGAGCGGCTGGTGCTCATCGAGTTCAACCCCGATTTCTGCACCCTGCTGAAGCGCCGGTTCCCCGGCGTCACCGTGGTGCGCGGCGATGCCTACGACATTCGCGGCAGCGTCGGCGCGGTGCTGACCGGGCCGGCGGCCGCGACGGTCTCGAGCCTGCCGCTGTTCACCAAGCCGCTCGAGCAGCGCCTCGACCTGCTCAACACCGCCCACGACCTGATGCATCCCGGCGCGCCGTTCGTGCAGTTCACCTACGCCGTCGTGCCGCCGATCCCAGCGCGCTGCGCGCTGGGCAGCTACACCGCCAGCGGCTCGAACCGGGTCTGGCTCAACCTGCCGCCGGCCCGGGTCTGGGTCTACCGCCGGCCCTGATCGGCGGGGTGCCCCAATGCGAGCTGAGCGTAGGCCTCAGGTCGCATTCAGGTGCTGGTTGCTACTTCTCCTCTCAAGGCCGGTGCGCGAGCAGCCGGTCGCCCGAGAAGGAGAACCGCCGATGTCCACGACGCCGACCCGAACCCGCCTCGCCCTCGCGGCCCTCGCGCTCGCCGGCGGCCTCGCCGTCGCGGCGCCGGCCCAGGCCGCACCGTTCGCACCCGCTCCGCTTGCCGGGGCCCCCGCCGACGTGGTCCAGGCGCAGTATGGCTACGGCTACGGCTACGGCTACGGTCACGGCCACCGTCATTTCGGCCACGGCCCGCGCCACTTCGGCTACGGCCCGCCGCGCCCCCGCCACTTCGGCTGGGGTGGCCCGCGCTTCGGCCATCATCACCATCATCGCGGCTACGGCTATGGCCGGGGCTACGGATACGGCCGCGGCGGCTGGTAGGCGAGACCGGGCCGGTGGTGAGAACCACCGGCCCCTTTCATGTCGCCAGGGCGATCCGCTCGAGCACAACCGGTCCCTCGGGCGGCCCCTCGGCCGGCGTCGCCCGGAAGCTGTAGGCCGCCCGCAACGCGGCCTCGGCCCGATCGGCCGCCGCCGCGTCGGCCGCGTGCACGATCCCGAGCCGTCCGCTCGCATCGCCCGGCCGGGCGAGCTGCGTGAATCCCACGCGCCCGTCGATCCCGTCCTCCGGCCGGGTCCGGCCGCCGCCGAGGCCGATCACCGCGAGCCCGATCGCGCGGGTCGCGACCCGTTCCACCGTGCCGACCGCGCGCACCTCGCGGATCACCGGCGCGGCCGAGAGGTGCTTTGCCGGCTTCTCGATCAGGTCGGCCGGGCCGCCGAGCGCCGAGACCATGCGCGAGAAGCGCTCTGCCGCCCGCCCCGAGGACAGGCTCGCCTCCAGCCGCACCGCGGCGTCGCGCGTGTCGGGTGCGAGCCCGCCGGCCACCAGCATCTCGGCCGCCAGCGCCAGCGTCACCGCGTGGAAGCGCGGCTCGCGATGCCCGGTGAGGTAGTCGACCGCATAGGCGATCTCCAGCCCGTTGCCGGCGGCATGCGCCAGCGGCGCGTCCATGTCGGTGATCAGCGCGACGGTGCGCAGGCCGGCGCCGTTCGCCACCGCGACGATGCTGTCGGCGAGCGCCCGCGCTTCGTTGATCCTAGCCATGAAGGCGCCGGAGCCGACCTTCACGTCCATCACGAGGCCGTCGAGCCCGGCCGCGAGCTTCTTGGCGAGGATCGAGGCGGTGATGAGATCGAGCGATTCCACCGTGCCGGTCACGTCGCGGATCGCGTAGAGCTTCCGGTCGGCCGGCGCGAGGTCCGCGGTCTGGCCGATGATGGCGCAGCCGACCTCCGAGACGACGCTGCGGAACCGGGCGAGATCGGGCGTCGCGTCGTAGCCGGGAATGCTGGCGAGCTTGTCGAGGGTGCCGCCGGTATGGCCGAGGCCGCGGCCCGAAATCATCGGCACGTAGCCGCCGCAGGCCGCGACCATCGGCGCGAGCACGAGGCTGACCGCGTCGCCGATCCCGCCGGTGGAGTGCTTGTCGAGGACGGGGCCGGGGAGGTCCCAGGCGAGCACGTGGCCGGACCGCGTCATCGCCTGCGTCAGCGCCACCCGTTCGGCCACCGACATCCCGCGCAGGAACACCGCCATGGCGAAGGCCGCCGCCTGGCCCTCGCCGACGCGCCCGTCGGTCAGGCCGGCGACGAAGCCGGCGATCTCGTCGGCGTCGAGCGCCTTCCCGTCGCGCTTGTCCCGGATGGTCTCCTGCGGGAGCCTCATGACGTCCCCTCCGGGGTCGCGGCGGCCATCAGCACGCCGAACAGGCTGCTGGCGCCGAGCCGGACCGTGGCGGGGCTCGCCCAATCCGGCCCCATGATCTTGTCGGAGAGCGCGAGGTAGGCGGCGGCGTCGGCGAGCGTCCTCAGGCCGCCCGAAACCTTGAGGCCGCCGCGCCCGGCCTCGCGGATCGCGCGCAGCATGGTCTCGGCCGCCTCGGGGGTCGCCGAGACCGGGCTCTTGCCGGTCGAGGTCTTGATGAAGTCGGCGCCGGCCGCGAGCGACAGCCGGCTCGCCGCGGCGATCGCGTCCGCGGTGCGCAGTTCCCCGGTCTCGAGGATCACCTTCAGGCCGGATTTCGGGCAGGCCTCGCGCACCGCCTCGACCATCAGGCGGGCGGTCTCCGCATCGCCGCGCAGCAGCGCCCCGTAGGGCAGGACGAGGTCGATCTCGTGCGCGCCGTCGCGCAACGCCTCCGCCGTATCGTCGACCGCGCGCTCCACGTCCTCGCCGCCCGCGGGAAAGTTGATCACCGTGGCGATCCGCACCGGGCCGCCAGCCAGCACGCGCGCCGCCTGATGCACGAATTGCGGCCAGACGCAGATGGCGGCGACGCCGCCCGCGCGGGCATCCCGGCAGAGCCCGTCGATCTGCGTGGCCGTGCAGGTGTCGCCGAGATCCGTCAGGTCGAGGAGCGCGAGGGCGCGGCGCGCGACCAGGGCCGGGTCGAAGGTCGGATCGGTCATGCGGGCGGACTCTCGAAGGGGCCGAGGCTCATGGATCGCCCGCGGGCAGGCCGGCGACGAAGCTTCGGATCAGGCGGATCAGGTCGGCGGCGGCGGCGGTCGCGGCCTGCTTGGTCTCGGCATGGTGCGGATCGCCGTCGCCGATGCCGGCGGCGCGGTTCGTCACCACCGACACGGCGGCGACGGGCAGGCCGAGGAAGCGGGCGAGGATCACCTCCGGCACCGTCGACATGCCGACGAGGTCGGCGCCGAGCCGGCCGGCCATCCGCACCTCGGCCGGGGTCTCAAAGGACGGCCCGGAGAACCAGGCGTAGACGCCCGCGGGAAGGGGGATGCCGCAGGCCGCCGCCGCGGCGTCGAGCCGGGCATTGAGGGCGGGGTCGTAGGCCCGCACCATCGGCACGAAGCGGGCGTCGCTCGGCTCGCCGATCAGCGGGTTCATCCCCGACAGGTTGAGGTGGTCGGACAGCCGCACGAGGCTGCCGGGACCGGCCTCCGGCATCAGCGAGCCGGAGGCGTTGGTGAGCAGCAGGCAGGCGGCGCCGAGCGCCTGCGCCGCGGCGATCGGGATGCGCATCGCGGCCGCGTCGCCGTGCTCGTAGGCGTGGGCGCGGCCCTCGAGCACCAGCACCGGGCGCCCGGCGATCACGCCGCGATGCAGCCGCCCACGATGGCCGCTGACGCCGGCGCCCGGAAAGCCGGGGATGTCGGCATAGGGCAGCGAGACCGCGTCCGCGAGCGCGTCCGCGAGCCCGCCGAGCCCGGTGCCGGCGACGATGGCGCAGGCGTAGGGCCCGGCAAAGCCCGCCGCGCGCAGGGTCTCGACCGCATCAGCCACCGAGCGTCTCCGGACCGAAGGAGGCCGGCAGCAGCGCCTCGAGGGTGAAGCTCTCCGCGACCCCGCCGGGCCCTGCGGCGTGGATCGGCGTCTCGGGGGCGGCGAACTCGCGGATGCGCTGGCGGCAGGCGCCGCAGGGCGTGACGAGGCCGCTGCCGTCGCCGAGCACCAGGATCTCGCGGATGCGCCGGCCGCCGGCCAGGATCATCGCGGCGATCGCCCCGGCCTCGGCGCAGGTGCCGACCGGGTAGGCCGCGTTCTCGACGTTGCAGCCGGCATGGATCGCGCCGTGCTCGTCGCGGAGCGCTGCGCCGACCGCGAAGCGCGAGTACGGCGCGTGCGCCCGGGCGCGGGCCGCGGCGGCGGCGTCGAACAGGGCGGCGAGGTCGAGAGGGGAGGAGCCCGGCATCCGCGATCATTGGCACCGGCCGTGCCGGGCTGTCGAGAGGGCGGGCGAGGCGGCAGGGGCGTGCGCGCCGCCGGCTTTCGCTCGCCGAGCGCGCGTTCTAGAACGCTGGGAACGATTGTCATCATCCGGGGACGACGATGCTGGGCCGTTACGAGCGCGGAGCGGGGGGCGAGGCGGTCGTCGCCTATGGCGACGGCACGATGCGGGTGGTCAAGCCCGGCGCCTTCGTGCGCTGCGCCACCACCGGCGTGCCGATCCTGCTCGACGACCTGCGCTATTGGAGCGCCGTGCGCCAGGAAGCCTACGCCACGCCCGAGGCGGTGATGGAGCGGCTGCGGCAGACCGGCCGGCCGTAAGCCGCGATCAGGCGTCGCGGCGTTCCAGCAGCTCGATGCGCACGCCGTCCGGCCCGTCGATGAAGGCGATCCGCAGCCCCGGCCGCATCGCCTTGGTCTCGACAAGCACCGTGACGCCGCGCGCCCGCAGGTCGGCGAGCGTCGCGTCGATGTCAGCGACGCCGAGCCCGATATGCTCGATGCCGAGATGCGGCGCCCGCGCCGGCGGCGGCAGGTCGGCCGGCGCCTGCTCGATGAAAACCGTGAGGCCGCCGAGGTCGAGCACGATCCGGCTCGTCGGCGTGCCCTCGCGGCGGACCTCCCGCGCGGCGAGCTTGTCGACGTAGAAGGCGGCCGCGGCCGCCGCGTCGGGGCTGCGCAGGTGGACGTGGTCGATGTGGAAGTCCATCGGGTCCTCGCGGGCTCAGAGGAGGGTCCGGTCGAGCCGGATGATCCGGCACGGGTCGCCCGCCCGCGCGGCCGGCGCGTGCGGCGCGCGGATCAGCAGCGCCTCGGCCCGGCCGAGCACCGCCAGCATCGACGAATCCTGGCGCGATTCCGGATGCGCCACCGGCAGCCGGTCCGGTGCGGTGTCGAGCACGGCGCGCATGTAGTCCTGGCGCCCGTCGTTGGCGTCGAGGTCGCGGCCGAGGGTGGCCGGCTCGCTGCGGTCGGCGCCGGCACGCGGATCGCCGAGCAGCGCGCGCACGGCCGGCACGACGAAGAGCAGCCCGCACACGATCGACGAGACCGGGTTTCCCGGCAGCCCGATCACCAGCATGTCCCCGAGATGCCCGTGCATCAGCGGCTTGCCGGGGCGGAGCGCCACGCGCCAGAACCCGAGCTCGAGCCCCTCCGCCGCGAGCGCGGTCTGGACAAGGTCGTGGTCGCCGACCGAGGCGCCGCCCAGCGTCACGAGAAGGTCGGCCTCGGCCGCGCGTGCCCGCGCGAAGGCCGCCTCCAATGCCGGAAGCGTGTCGCCGGCGATGCCAAGGTCGATCGCCGCGCCGCCGGCGCCGTTCACCAAGGCGGCGAGCGCCAGGGCGTTCGAGGCGACGATCTGGTCCCAGGCCGGGACCTCGCCCGGCTGCACCAGCTCGTCGCCGGTGGCGAGGATCGCGACGCGGGGCTTGCGGCGTACCGAGACCCGTCCGCGGCCGGCGGCGGCGACCAGCGCCAAGCGGCGCGCATCGAGGGTGTCACCGGCCGCCAGCAGCCCGTCGCCCTCGGAGAAGTCGAGGCCGGCCCGGCGGACGAATTTTTGGGCGGTCACCGCTTCGAGGGCGCGGATCGTCTCGCCGTCGGCCTCGGCATTCTCCTGGATTAGGATCCCGTCGGCGCCCTCGGGGACGGGCGCGCCGGTGAAGATCCGCACGGTCTCGCCGGGGCCGATCGTGCCCGAGAAGCCGTGGCCGGCGGCGCTGGTGCCGACGAGGCGCAACGCGGCCCCGGCCGTCGCGTCGGCGGCGCGCACGGCGTAGCCATCCATGGCGGAAGCCGGGAAGGGCGGTTGCGTGCGGGTGGCGACGACCGCGGCCGCCAGCGTGCGCCCGGCGGCCTCCGCGATCGCGACCTCTTCGGCCGCGACCGGCCCGGGCACGCTCGTGAGGATGCGCGCGAGCGCTTCGGCGACGGGGATCAGGCCGCTCACGCGAGCGCCCCCGGTCCCGGACGCGCTCCGGTTTTCTCCCTCCCCCCTCCGCGGGGGAGGGTGGGCC
>NZ_JAKSYA010000057.1:0-329 GCF_022829485.1 Methylobacterium sp. J-059 | reverse complement strand
ATCCGTCGGCGATTTGGCCGCCAGGCGTTCTCCCTCCCCCCTCTGCGGGGGAGGGTACCCTGCGGAGCAGGGGGGGAGAGGGGAGCGCCGTATCCGGAGCGGTCGCTCCCCTCTCCCGACCCTCGCTGTCGCGCGGCCCACCCCCCCCCGCAGAGGGGGGAGGGAAGAGACCGTGCGGCGAAGGGCAATACTCGTCCCGCACTCGTTCGCGGCATTCCGAATCGAGCGCACCTCACGACGATCTCCGTCAGCGGACATTCGTTCGTCAAGCCGACAGGGCGAGGCCGCATGATCACGACGTCCTCGCCAACCGGCATTGTCGACGCCGA